>JAJZSR010000162.1 GCA_021849595.1 Pseudomonadota bacterium
GACCATCAGGCGCTTGGCCTTGGCGGCGGCCTCGTCCTGCCATTTGAGCGTGGCCGCGAGGTTGCTGAACACCAGGTCCAGCCGCCCCGTCTGCTCGCCCGCGCGCACGACATTGATGAACACCGTGTCGAAAATGGCTGGATGGGCGGCGAGCGCCTGGGACAGCATCTTGCCGCCTTCCAGGTCTTCCAGCAGCGCCGTGAGGATGTCGCGGAAACCCGCGCTGTCCATGGTGTCGCGCAAGTCGCGCAGGCCGTCCAGCAGGGGCACGCCGGCGCGGCTGATCTGCTCCAGATGGAAGCAGAAGGTGATGAGGTCGCGCCGCGTGATGCGCTCGCCGCCGTGGTACTGGTTCTGGCGCAGCGGGCGCAGGTTGATGAGGTCCAGGCCCATGCGCTTGAGACGTAGTTCCAAGTCCACTTCGTTGACCGCGGCCAACTGCCCGCGGCTCAAGCGGCCGGTCTGATCCATGGCGCGGTAGCGGAAGTAGGGCATGTTCAGACCCGGCTGGTGAGATCCACCACGCGCGCCACTTCGGCGAAGCTGGTCGAGCCCCCCAGCACGCGCGCCACGCCGTCGTCGGCCAGCGGACGATAGCCGCGCGCCAGGGCGGCGGCGCGGATTTCATGCAGGGCCGCGCCGCGTGCCACCATTTCGTCCAGGTCGGCATCCATGCGCAATAGCTCAATGAGCGCGGTGCGCCCGCGGTAGCCCTTGCCGTCGCAGGCCGGGCAGCCCTTGGGGCGGTACAGCGTGGGCCGATCGGCGGCCTCCCAGCCGAGGATGCGGGCCTCGGTTTCCTCCGGGGTGTAGGCTTGCTTGCAATGCGGGCACAGCAGGCGTGCCAGGCGCTGCGCCACCACGCCGATGATGTTGCCGGCCATGATGCCGGGCTGGATGCCGATGTCCAGCAGGCGCGGGAAGACGCCCAGAGCCGAGTTAGTGTGCAGGGTGGTGAACACCTGATGCCCGGTCATGGCCGCGCGGAAGGCCATTTCCGCGGTTTCCTTGTCGCGTACCTCGCCCACAAGAATGATGTCCGGATCCTGGCGCATGATGGAGCGGATGCCGTTGGCGAAATCCAGTTTTACGGTTTCATTCACCGAGGTCTGGCGCATGAGGGTGACGGGATATTCCACCGGGTCTTCCAGGGTCATGATGTTGACCTCTTCGCTGTTCAGGTGCGAGAGCATCGAGTACAGCGTGGTAGTCTTGCCCGAGCCGGTGGGGCCCGTGATGATGAGGATGCCCTCGGGGCGCGCCATCATGAGCTGCAGCTCCTGCAGGGCCGCGTCTGCGAAGCCCATGGTTTCCAGGGGCAGGATGGATTTCTCCCGGTCCAGGATGCGCAGCACGATGTTCTCGCCGTGGATGCCCGGCTGCGAGGAGACGCGGAAATCGATGGGTCGGCCGGACAGGGTGAGCGACATGCGGCCGTCCTGGGGCGCGCGTGTTTCCGCGATGTTCATGCCGGAGAGTACCTTGAGGCGTACCGCCACGCCCGGCCAGTAGGTCTTGTGCAGGCTGCGCACCTGCTCCAGCACGCCGTCGATGCGATAGCGGATGCGCAAGAAAGCATGTTCGGGCTCGAAATGGATGTCGGAGGCGCGCCGCTTCACGGCATCGGCAAGCAGCGCGCCCACCAGGCGCACCACCGGCTGGGTGTACTCGTCGGTTTCGGGATTGAGGCTCTGGTAATCCACCTCGCCGGTTTCGATCTCGCGCAGGATGCCGTCCAGCGACAAGTCGAAACCGTAGAAGAGATCTGTGTATTCGATGAGCTGCGCCTCGCCCGCCAGCAGGGTATTGATCTCCACCTGTTGGCCCAGGGCGGCTTTCAGCTGGTCCAGCGCCACGACGTTGAACATGTCCGTGGTGGCGATGGTGAGCACTTGGCGCTCGGCGTTGTAGGCGATGGGCAGCAGGCGCTGCTTGCGGGCGAAGTCTTCGGGCACCAAAGCGAGCGCCTCGGGGTCGGCGACCACCATGGAAAGATCGATGCTCTGGCTGCCCAGCACGTGGGCGAGCTGGTCGCGCACCACGGCCTCGGTGATGAAGCCCAGGGCTACCAGTTGGCGGCCGATGGGCAGGCCGGTGGCTTTCTGTTCCTTGATGGCGATGCGCAGTTGGTCCAGCGTGATGAGCCCCTGGGCCACCAGCGACTCGCCCATGCGCAGCTTCTTGCGGCGCTCGACCATTACTGACCTGCCAGTTGCGCGATGCGGCTCTTCGCGGCCTGCAAATCGAAGCGCGTGTCGGGTCCGGCCAGCTTGAGCGCTTCGCGGTAATGGGTCAGCGCCGCCGCGTATTGCTGCAGATGATCCAGGCTCACCGCCAGGTTGTAGGCGAAATCGGCATTGTCGGGCGCGTGCGCGCGGGCCTGGAAATAGGCCGCTTCGGCATCGGCCCAGCGCTGCTGGCCGGCGTAGATGTTCCCCAGGGCGAAATAGAGGAAGGCACTGGGCTGCTGATGGATCAACTCCTGCAAGTGCGCCTCGGCCGCGGCGGTGTTGCTCGACCCCAGGCTGTCCAGCAAAGCGGCCTGGGCGATGGCATTGTTGGGATCCAGTTGCAGGGCTTTTTCGTAGTCGTCGGCAGCCTCACGGGTGTTTCCGCGCAGCGAGGCGATGCTTGCCAGGCCCAGCCAGGCCTGGGCGCCACCGTCGTGCGCGGCCGCCTGGGCATAAAGCGCCTGGGCTTCGTTCAGACGCCCTGCGCGCCAGGCAGCATAGGCGGCGTCCAGGGGAGACGGGCTGGCGCTGATGAGCGCAGGTTGCATCGCCGGCCGCGGCGTGTGGCGGCGGATGGCGGCGCCGCGGGCGACGTGCCGTTCCGGCGGGGCGGCTGTCGGGGCCGGGCGCGCGGGTGTAACGGCAGGCGTTGTGGCAGGTGCACGCGGGGGTGGCACGACGGGGGCAGCCGGAGTGGCTGCGGGCACCGCCGGTTTGAGCACCGCGGGTACCGGCGCCGGCGGGGCAAGGTGTGGGGCGGGTGGCGGCGCGGCGGCAAAGCTGGCCGGGTGCAGGGCACGATAGACATAGATGCCGTAGGCCACGGCGACCAGCAGAGCGATGAGGGCCGTGGCCGGTACCAGGCCCAAGCGCGGAAGGTTCAGCCGGGCGCGCGGCGCTTCGGGCACCGCCGGCTCGCCCGGATCTACCCACTGGGGGCGCGGCTTGGGGGTGGCCAGAGTCAGGGGTTCGAGATCCAGGTCGGGAGGCTCGGGCGGAGCTGCGCCGCCTTTTTCCGCCTGTTTCAGGGCTTTCAGGAGCAGGCTCATGGCGTCGGCGCGGTGGGCAGCAGGCGGCGGAAGCGCGCCAGGTCAGCGCTTTCCACCGAGGGTTCGTGGACCACCGTGGGGCGCAGGAAGATCACCAGTTCGGTTTGCGTATCGCTGCGCTCGTGCTGGCCGAACAAGGCGCCCACGCCGGAGGGGCGCGAGAGCACCGGCAGGCCGTCGCGCGCCTGGCTGGCGTCGTCCTGGATGAGGCCGCCGAGCACCACCGTCTGGCCGCTCCTGACCTGCAGCATGGATTCCATCTCGCGTGCCTGGATGACCGGGATCTGGCTCTGGATATGGTCTTGCGCCAGGGTCGGATTGGGGTCATTGACGTAGCTGACCACGCGCGTGATGGTTGGGCGCACGGTCAGCGTGATGACGCCGTTTTCGTTGATCTGCGGCGTGACGCTCATTACCACGCCCACGGGCACGGTGTGGGGCGTGGTAGTGAAGGTGGCCGTCGTGCCGACGTTCACGGTGCTGGTGGTGGTGCCCTGGATGGTGAAATACACCAGATTGTCCACCACCTTGAGCAGGGCGGTCTGGTTGTTGAGCGCCATCAGTTTCGGGCTGGAGAGCACCTTGGTTTTGCCGTAGGACTCCAGCAGGCCCAGCAGGGCCTGGAAGTTCCAATTGCTGTTGGTGTAGCTGATGGTGGCGAAAGGCGTCAGCGTGTTGGCCAGCGCGCTGGCGGCGTTGGCGGTGGTATTGACCGCCCAGCCGTTCAGGCCCTGCACCAGGCTGTTCCAGTTGATGCCGGCGCGGTACTGGTTCTTCAGGGTCACTTCGACGATGGTCGCCTCGATCAGCACTTGGCGCTGCACCGCAGCACTCACCTCGTCCAGGTATTGCTGCACCAGACGCTGTTCGCGCTGGGTGCCCAGCACGGTCACCGTGCCGGCCATGGGGTTGACCACCACGTCGTCCTTGCCGACCAGGCTGGCGGGGGAGTTTTTGAACGCCGCGTCGAACAGCTTGTCGGCCCCCGCGCCGGCCTTGCTGACCGCCTCGGCCTGGGCCACCCGCTGGGTCGCCAGGGCTTTTTCCGCTTCCCCGCGCGCCTTGCGCTGCTCGATGGTTTCATGGGCCGCGCGGCTGGCGGCGAGGATGTCGCGGATATTCTTGGTGAGGATGCTCCAGAAGTCGTCGTCCGTGGTGCTCGTCACCGTGGTGCTGGAGCCGTTGCCGCTGCCTCCCGCGCCGCCGCCCGCAGCCATGCCGCCGCCGGTGGCCGCGATCTGCGCCGCGACGCCGATCTCCGATTTGGTGCTGCGCACCATATTGACGTAATTGACCGTGTAAGTGCGCACATAAGGGGTGTCGGGCAGGATGCTGATGTTCCTGCCGCTTAGCTTGACGCGCAGGTCGGCCTGCTCGGCGATGCGATCCAGGATGGCCGGCAGCGGCTCGTTTACGGCATTGAGGGTGACCCGTCCCGTGATGCCGGGGTAGATGTCGATGTTGTATTTGGTGTCGCGGGCGATGGAAAACAGCAGCTCCTTCACCGGCACGTCGTTGACCACCACGGTGTAAGTCGGCGGCGGCGGCGCGCTGGTCGGCGGCGGAAGGTAGGGGACGGCGCGCACGATGGGCGGCGGCGGGGCTGCGGGCGCCGGCGTCTGGTGCAGGTGATCGGGAGCCAGCGGGAAAGACTGCGGCGCACAGGCGGCCAGCGCGGCCAGCGGCAGGAGGGCGAGCACCCGCTTCATGGTTGGGTTCCGTCAGGAGTCGGCAGCAAGGCCTGGCGCATCTTGCCCACGCTGCGCACGAAAGGCTGATAGGCCTGGAGAGAGGCGGGCAGGCGCGCCAGGGTGGCGTCCGCGGCCGCGCGGGCAGGAAATTCCCCGGCCAGGATCATCCACGCCGGCCCGCTGGGGGTGCGTCCATGGAACAGCCGCAGGGGACGGGGGAGGTCCGATTTCTCCATATCGTGCAATAAAACGGCTGCTTCCCGGCCATCTTTAACGGTGCGCAACTGCAGGGCATACAGCGAGGGGGGGCTGCGCCGTAGCCAGGCGTCGGTGGCCAGGGCCAGAGCGGCGGGCGTGTCCGCGGCCGGTGCAGGGGCGGCGCCAAGCCCTGGCGGCGGTGCGGGGGTAGGCGCAGGGGGCGAGCCACTCTGCCAATAGACGTAAGCCGCCAGGGCAGCCGCCGCGCCCAGTCCCACGGCGCCCCAAAGCCAGG
>JAJZSR010000163.1 GCA_021849595.1 Pseudomonadota bacterium
GTCCGAATGGGCACGCAGCCGGCCGGGCAAGTTGTCCGCCCCCGGTTCCCTGACCGTTCCCCTGGAGCAGGTGCGCCACGTCGTGCACGAAGCCGCCAACCCGCTCACCATCATGCGCAATTACGTCAGCCTGCTGTCCAGCCGGCTGGGCAACGACATTTCCGCGCAGCGCGACCTGAAAATCATCAGCGACGAAATCGAACGCGCGACCGCCATATTGCGCAGCCTTTCCCCCACGGCACCCCCTTCCCGTACCGGCCCGCAAACCGAAAGCGCGGAACCCGTCGGCATCAACCAGACCGTTTCCGAAATCGTGCGCATGGCTTTAGGTACGCTTTTCGCGCCCAATCGCATCAATGTCCAGATCGATTTCGATCCGAGCATTCCCCCGCTTCCCCTGAACCGGGACAAGCTCAAACAAATCCTGCTCAATCTCACGAAGAATGCGGTCGAGGCCATGCCCCACGGCGGCCGCCTGGTTTTCAGCACCCGTCTGCTGGTGGACGACACCGGCTCGCGCGTCGCCATCCATGTCCAGGATAGCGGGCCGGGACTGCCGGAAGAAGTCAAGAAAAGGCTCTTCGAGCCCCAGCCCTCCACCAAGGGAGGCGACCATGCCGGCCTTGGGCTTTCCATCAGCCGCGGCCTGGCCCGTGCACTGGCTGGCGACATCCAGTGCCAGAGCAGTTCGGCCGGCACGGTCTTTACGGTTCTGCTGCCGGCGGACGGGCAGCTTGTTCAAGGCAGAGTCGCCACCCCCGGATAAACCATGAGATTACATGCAGCCGCCCGAGCGGCTCGCCAGATGCGGAGAACCTAGATGCTGACAGACGTTCGAGGCAACACGGAATTCAATCAGCTGTTTCCCCAGTCGCGTGTGCTGCTGGTGGATGATGACCCACTCATTCTGGAGGGCCTGGTCCGGCTGCTGGAGGGGCGCGGCTACGACATCGTGACCGCTCAGGGCGGACGCGAAGCGCTTGCCGCCATCGGCAGGCAGCAGTTCGACATCATACTGCTCGACCTGGCCATGCCGGACGTTGACGGCACCGCCGTGTTGGCCTTTCTCAATGAACGCGAGGTCGACACGCCGGTCATCGTCGTTTCCGGCAATGCCTCCATCGATGCGGCCATCGTAGCCCTGCGCAGCGGCGCCACCGATTTCGTGCGCAAGCCCTACGAACCGGAAGAACTGCTCAGGCGCATCGACCACACGCTCGCGCGGCGCCGCCTGGAAAAGGAAAACGGCCTCATCCTGCAGCGTCTGCAGCAATCGGAAAAATGGCATCGCTTCCTGGTGAACAGCTCGCCCGACCTGATCTACACCCTGGATGCGGAAGGGCGCTTCACTTTCCTGAACGATCGGGTCGGCGATCTGCTGGGCTGGAGCAAAGAGGATTTGCTCGGCCAGCCCTACACCGTGCTGATCCACGAAGAAGACCTGCCCGGCGCAGTGCATATTTTCAACGAACGGCGCACCAATGCGCGCCAGCAAAAACAAATCGAACTGCGCCTCAAGTGCAATCCGGGGCAGCGCCGCCCGCGCGCCATGAATGTGCGCTACCGCACGTTCGAACTGAAGGCCACGGGCATGTATGAAGACAGCGGCAACCGCTTCGAAACCCGCTTCATCGGCAGCTACGGGGTGGCCAAGGACGTTTCCGAACGCAAGCAGGCAGAGGAGATGATCCACTACCAGACTTATCACGATCTGCTCACCGGCCTGCCCAATCGTGCCCTGTTTCGCGACCACCTCGGCCTGGCCCTGGCGCAAAGCAAGCGCAACGGCCAAAACCTCGCGGTCCTGATCCTGGATCTCGACCATTTCAAAGTCATCAATGACTCGCTGGGGCACGGCTCGGGCGACGAACTGCTCCTCAACGTCGGCGCCCGCCTGCGTCAATGCCTGCGGGAAGGCGACACCCTGGCCCGCCTGGGCGGGGACGAATTCGCCGTGCTGTTGCCGGCCCTGCCGATGCGGCAGGACATCGAACGCATCGCCCGCAAAATCATCGATGCCTTAAGCCGCCCCATGCAGATACGCGACCAGGAAATCTATGTGTCCGTCAGCATAGGGGCTTGTTCGTCACCTGACGACGGCGATATGGTCGACACCTTGATCCGCCAGGCGGAAATCGCCATGTATCAGGCCAAGACCCAGGGCCGCAGCCGCTTGCAATTCTGGCTGGCCGGCATGCAGGCCCCCTATTCGGCGCGCATCCAACTGGAGGCCGAACTGCGCCGTGCTCTGGCGCGCAACGAATTCGTGCTGTTCTTCCAGCCCCTCATCGACTGCGCCCGCCTGCGTATCACCGGCTTCGAGGTCCTGCTGCGCTGGTGGCATCCGGAGCGCGGCCTGCTCACGCCGGCCGATTTCATTGCCGTGGCGGAGGATACCGGGGTCATCGTGCCCATCGGCGAGTGGGTACTGCGCCAGGCCTCCGAACAACTGGCGGAGTGGAGGAAATCCGGGCTGCCCGCCGTGCGGCTATCCGTCAATATTTCCGCCCGGCAGTTGGAAAGCGCGGATTTCGTCGAGAGCGTGCTGCGCTCGGTGGAACTTCATGCCCTGGACTGCCAATGCCTGGAGCTGGAAATCACCGAATCCCTGCTCATGCGCGACATGGAAAGCAATGCCGTGAAGCTTTCCCGCCTCGCCGCCGCCGGGGTCCAAATCGCCATCGATGACTTCGGCACCGGCTACAGCTCCTTCAAATACCTGTCCAAATTCCCCATCCACACCCTCAAGATCGATCAGTCCTTCGTGCAGGAGCTGGGGCCGGACCGCCCTTCCCCCATTGTCAGCGCCATCGTCGGCATGGGGCAGGGCTTAAGGCTCAACGTCGTCGCCGAAGGCGTGGAAACCGTGGCGCAACAGGAAGCTCTCACCGCGCTGCGTTGCTCGGAAATGCAGGGGTTCCTGTTCAGCGCCCCTCTGCCCGACTGGGAGGCGGCCCGCTTGCTGCGACAAGGGGACGAGCCCCTGGACAGCCTGGGAGCGATCGCCTGAGCCGCAGAGGATAAGCCCGCCCCCAGGGCAAATTCGAGCCGCGGCGATTGAAAATTATTTCTTTAATTTAGGATAAAGATATTCTATTTGATTAATTTAATCCTGTGAGGCAGTTTAACGAGTGCCTGCCCTGGGGAGGGACGCCTCGCGCGCACCTGCTGCAAACAGTGTTGGCGAAACACCGTTTAGTTTCCTAATTTATAACCAACGTCAACGAGAAGGAGCGCCTCATGATCAACGATACCGTCGTTGAACTGTCACGCTGGCAGTTTGCGGCTACCGCCCTGTATCACTTTCTCTTCGTACCTCTTACCCTGGGCTTAAGCTTCATGCTGGCCGCCATGGAGACGGTGTACGTCACCACCGGCAAGAAGATCTACCGGGACATGACAATGTTCTGGGGCAAGCTTTTTCTCATCAACTTCGCCCTCGGCGTGGCCACCGGCCTCACCATGGAATTCGAGTTCGGCACCAACTGGTCGTTTTATTCCAGCTTTGTCGGCGACATCTTCGGCGCGCCGCTGGCGATCGAGGGGCTGATGGCCTTCTTCATGGAATCGACCTTCGTCGGCCTGATGGCCTTCGGCTGGCAACGGCTTTCCAAAGGCCAGCATCTCATCGTCACCTACCTCGTAGCGCTGGGCTCCAACCTTTCGGCGCTCTGGATCCTGGTGGCCAACGGCTTCATGCAGGACCCTCAGGGGGCAAGCTTCAACCCGGTCACCATGCGCATGGAGCTGACCAACTTCGCCGCCCTTATCTTCAGCCATGATGCGCAGGCCAAATTCGTCCATACCAGCATCGCCGGCTATGTGACGGCGGCGATCTTCGTGGCGGGCGTCAGCGCCTTGTACATGCTGCGCGGCAAGCACATGGAACTCGCCAAGCGTTCCTTCCGCATGGCCGCGCTGTTCGGCGTGCTCGCCACAGCAGGCGTCATCACCCTCGGCGACGCCCTCGGCTTTGTCGGCGCCAAGGCTCAGCCCAGCAAGCTGGCGGCCATGGAGGCGATGTGGCAGACCGAGCCGGCGCCGGCGCCCTTCAACGTCGCCGCCTGGCCCTCGCAGAGCGAGCAGCGCAATACTTGGTCGCTGCAGATTCCCTATGTGCTCACACCGCTCCTGACCCATACCATGACCAAGGAAGTGCCGGGCATCCAGGAAATCGAAGCTCAGGCCGCGCTGCGCATCAAGGACGGCATTCCGGCCGTCGAAGCGCTCAAGGTGCTGAGTTCCGACCCGACCAATGCCCAGGCCCTGGCCCAGTTTAAAGCGCATGAAAAAGACCTGGGCTATGGCTTCCTAGTGAAGCGCTACTCCCCCGACCAGGACGTCTCCCAGGCCACCGACGCGGATATCGCCAAGGCCGCCAAGGACACCATCCCGGAAGTGGCCGCCATTTTCTGGACTTTCCGCATCATGGTCGCTCTAGGCCTCATCATGCTGGCCTATTTCATCCTGGCGGTGATTTACACGCTGCGCAACAACGTGGAGAACCACCGCTGGTTCCTCAAAATCGCGCCCTGGATGATTCCCATCCCCTTCCTCGCCTGCGAAATGGGCTGGCTGGTCGCGGAACTGGGGCGTCAGCCGTGGACGGTTTACGAAATGCTGCCGACCTGGATGTCCGCGTCCTCGCACAGCGTGGGGTACATGGTTTTCTCACTTACCGGCTTCGTGCTGCTGTACTCCGTCTTCATCGCGGTGGAAATGTACCTGATGGTGAAATTCATCCGCCAGGGCCCCGACGAGCATCCGCACGCGCCGAGCCAACCGAAACCTGCCGCTGGCGGCGGCTATGCGCCAGCCGGTGCCATGATGAAACACAAGGAGAATTAATATGGAAGCCTATTTGATCCTGAAAGTGTTGTGGTGGCTGCTGCTGGGCGTCCTGCTCATGGGGCTGGCCATCATGGTGGGCATGGACATGGGCGTGGGCACCCTGTTGCGCTACGTCGGCCGCACCGACACGGAGCGGCGCGTCGCGCTCAACATCATCGGCCCACATTGGGACGGCAACCAGGTCTGGTTCATCCTCGGCGGCGGTGCCATTTTCGCGGCCTTTCCGCTCATCTATGCCACCGCCTTCTCGGGCCTCTACGTGGTCATGCTGCTGCTGCTATGGAGCATGATTGTGCGGCCGCTGGGGTTCGAATACCGCAGCAAGCTCCCTTCCGCCGGCTGGCGCAACGTGTGGGACTGGACGCTGTTCCTGAGCGGCTTCCTGCCCATGGTCATTTATGGCGCGGCCATCGGCAACATGTTCAGGGGCGTGCCCTTCCACTTCAGTTGGGACATGACTTCCTACTACACCGGCAGCTTCATTTCGCTGTTCAATCCGTTTGCCATACTCACCGGCCTGCTCTCGCTCTCCCTCTCGATTTTCATGGGCGGGGCCATGCTCATGGGTCGCGGCGAAGGCGCCTTGTACGAGCGCGCCAGAT
>JAJZSR010000020.1 GCA_021849595.1 Pseudomonadota bacterium
GTGCTGGCTGTTTCGATTCCAGCGCCGTGGTGGCCATGATGGCGGCGGTGAGCCGCGAGCCGGTCAACACCTGTTCCATCGCGTTCACCGATCCGCGCTACAACGAAATCGCTTACGCCAACGAGGTGGCGCAGCGTTATCACACGCATCATCATGTGGACACCGTGGACAGCGACGACTTCTCCCTGGTCGCGCGGCTGGCCGGCGTGTACGACGAGCCCTATGCCGATTCTTCCGCGCTGCCCACTTACCTGGTCTGCGAGCTGGCGCGCAAGCATGTGAAAGTGGCCTTGTCGGGCGACGGCGGGGATGAGAACTTCGCCGGCTATCGGCGTTATCGCTGGTTCCGCTATGAGGAGCGCATGCGTTCCCTGCTGCCCTACGGTGTGCGCCGGCCCCTGTTCGGTGCCCTCGGGGTGTTGTATCCGAAGGCCGACTGGGCACCCAGGGTGCTGCGCGCCAAGACCACCTTCGAGGCCATGGCGCGCGATACGGTGGCAGGCTATTTCCACGGCGTGTCGCAACTGGCCGATGCCCAGCGTGCGCGTTTGTTCACGCCGGCCTTCAAGCGCCAGTTGCAGGGCTACCGCGCCGTGGAAGTGCTGCGCCGCCATGCGCGCCATGCGCCGCGTCGCGATCCGCTCTCACTGGTGCAGTATCTGGACATGAAAACCTATCTGCCCGGGGACATCCTCACCAAGGTGGACCGTGCCAGCATGGCCCACGCCCTGGAAGTGCGCGAGCCGCTGCTGGATCATGAGTTAATGGGGTGGGTGGCAGGTCTGCCCGTCAACCTCAAGCTGCGCGGCAGGGAAGGGAAATATCTCTTCAAGAAGGCGATGGAGCCTTATCTTCCGCACGACGTGCTGTACCGGCGCAAGATGGGCTTCGCCGTGCCGCTGGAGAACTGGTTCCGCGGCCCGCTCAAGGAAACCATCCGGCAGGCGGTGCTGGGCGAGCGCCTGCTCGGCACCGGCTGGTTCGAGCGCCGCTATCTGGAAGAACTGGTGCGCGAGCATCAGAGCGGGCGGCGCGATTATTCCGTCGCCTTGTGGAGCCTGCTCATGTTCGACGCCTTTCTGGGGACAAGTGCCGCCGTCCCGCACTCTTGCCAGGCCCAAGCCGCATGAAAGTCCTGCACGTCCTCGATCATTCCATTCCCCTGCATTCGGGTTACACCTTCCGTACAGCGGCGATCCTGCGCGAGCAACGCGCCCTGGGCTGGCAGACTTTCCATCTCACCAGCCCGCGCCAGGTGGACTGCACGGTGGCGGAGGAGACGGTGGACGGCTTGCATTTCTACCGCAGCCGCGCGCATTGGCTGCGGCGTCTGCCCGGCATGGACCCGTTGGCGGTCATGGCGGCGACGCGCCGTCGCTTGGCCGAGGTCGCGCGCCGGCTCAAGCCCGATCTGATCCATGCCCACTCGCCGGTGCTCAACGCCCTGCCGGCTTTGCAGGTGGCACGCCGTTTGGGCATACCTGTGGTGTACGAAATTCGCGCCTTCTGGGAAGACGCCGCCGTGGATCACGGCAGCACGCAGGAGGACAGCCTGCGCTACCGCGCCACGCGCGCGCTGGAAACCTATGCCGTCAAGCGCGTCGACCATGTTTTCACCATCTGCGAAGGGTTGCGCGGCGACCTGGTGGGGCGCGGCGTGCCCGCGGAAAAGGTCACCGTGATTCCGAATGCGGTGGACATCGAGAAATTCTCCCTGGGTGGTGCGCCCGACCCTGCGCTGAAGCTCAGGCTTGGTCTGGGCAATGCGCGCGTCATCGGCTTCATCGGCTCCTTCTACGCCTATGAGGGGCTGGATCTGCTGCTCCGGGCCCTGCCCGACATCCTGCGCCGCGCCCCGGACGTCAAGGTGTTGTTCACCGGCGGCGGGCCGCAGGACCAGGCGCTCAAGGCTCAGGTGATGCGCATGGACTTGAAAGACCGGGTGGTCTTCACCGGACGGGTCGATCACAAGGATGTGAATCGCTATTACGATCTGGTGGACGTGCTGGTGTACGCGCGCTATCCCATGCGGCTCACGGACTTGGTGACCCCGCTCAAGCCGCTGGAGGCCATGGCCCAGGGACGTTTGTTCGTGGCCTCGGACGTGGGCGGGCACAAGGAACTCATCCGTGACGGCGAAACGGGCGTGCTGTTCCGCGCCGGCGACGCCTGCGATCTGGCGGACAAGGTGGTGGGGCTGCTGGAGGACAGCCGGCGCTGGCCGCAATTCAAGGAGCAGGGGCGCCGCTTCGTCGAACACGAGCGCAATTGGAAGGCCAGCGTTGCGCGCTACCGCGACGCCTACCGGGCCTTGGTGCGGGACGCGGCATGAAAGCGGACAGCCCGCGCCTGCTGGTTTATTCCAGCCTGTTCCCCAGCCGGGTCCAGCCGGGGGCCGGGCTGTTCATCCGCGAGCGCCTGTTTCGCGTCGGCCGCCATCTGCCCATTGTGGTGGTTTCGCCTAAACCCTGGTTTCCCGGCCAGAGCCTCATACGGCGCTTTCGGCCCGGCTATCGGCCCATGCCGGCGCGACGCGAAACCCAGGAGGGTGTCGAGGTTCATTATCCGCGCTTTTTCGCCCCCCCCGGCATGCTGCGCCAATGGGACGGCTTTTTCATGGCCTTGGGCAGTTGGCGCACGGTCTGGCGGCTGAAACGCGAATTCGGGGTGAATCTGATCGATGCCCATTTCGCCTACCCGGACGGCTATGCCGCTGGCCTGCTGGGGCGCTGGCTGGATTTGCCGGTGACCTTGACCCTGCGCGGCACCGAACTGCCGCACAGCCGCAACCCGCGCTTGCGGCCGCTGCTGGTCAGGGCCTTGCGGGGAGTGCGGCGCGTGTTCGCGGTGTCCGATTCGCTGCGTCAACTGGCTTTGCGTCTGGGCGCCGCACCCGGCGACAGCCGCGTGGTGGGCAATGGTGTCGATGCCGAAAAATTCCAGCCGCGCGCGCGCGGCGAGGCACGGCACCGCCTGGGCCTGTCGGAGCACGCCCAGGTACTCATTTCCGTCGGTGCCTTGGTGGAACGCAAGGGTTTTCATCGCGTGCTCGAAATCCTGCCGCGCCTGGCGCAGCGCCATCCGGATCTGCACTATCTCATCGTCGGCGGGGCCAGCCCGGAAGGCGATCGCGAAGCCGAATTGCGCGCCCAGGCCGCCGTCCTGGGCGTGGCGGAGCGCGTGCATTTTCTCGGCGCGCTGCCACCCGAAGAACTGGCTTGGCCGCTTTCCGCCGCCGACGTGTTTGTCCTGGCCACCGGCAACGAAGGCTGGGCCAATGTATTCCTGGAGGCGATGGCCTGCGGCCTGCCGGTGGTGACCACCGATGTGGGCGGCAATCGGGAAGTCGTCGGCCGCGACGAACTGGGTATGGTGGTGCCTTTCGGCGATGCCGGCACCCTGGCCCATGCCCTGGAACGCGCGCTGGCGAAGACTTGGGACAGGGGCGCGATCCGCGCCTATGCCCGGGCCAACAGTTGGGATCGTCGGGTGGATATCCTGGTCAGTGAATTCCAGGCCGTGCACCGCGAGGTGCAGGCCGCGGAAATGCCGACGGGCAGGCGAAGGACGGCGCCGTGATGCCCGGTTTCGCGCGCACTGTCTATCGCCTGCAGGAAGCTGCGCTGCGGCGCCCCACTTTCGCCTATCTGGCCGAACTGGAACGCAGCCAGTGGTTGCCACGCGCCGAACTGGAGGCCCTGCAGGCGCGCAAGCTCAATCGTCTGCTGCAGACGGCCTTGGTACACAGCCCCTGGCACGCGCAGCGCATACGGGCGGCGGGCCTGGCCGAGCAGGTCGCGGTGGGGGAAGTGGCCCTGGCGGACCTGGCCCGCTTGCCCACCATGGACAAGGCCGATGCGCGTCGCAATGTCGACGGATTAGTCTGGCACGGCGTCCCCGGCGGCGCGTTCCGCTACAACACGGGCGGCTCCTCCGGCGAGCCGCTGATTTTTTACTACGGCCGCGAGCGCCAGGCCTCGGATGCCGCCGGGCGCATGCGTGCGCGCCGCTGGTGGGGCGTGGAGGTCGGTGAGCGGGAGGTGTACTTGTGGGGGGCGCCGGTGGAGTTGAACAAGACTGACCGCATCAAGACCTTGCGTGACCGCCTGCTCAATCAACTGGTGCTCAATGCGTTTGAAATGTCGCCCAAACGCATGGATCAGTATGCCGAGGCGATCGAGGCTTACCATCCGAAATGTATCTATGGCTATGCAAGCAGCGTGGCATTGCTTGCGGCCCACGTCGAGGCGCGTGGCAAGAAGCTCCGATTGCCTTCGCTGCGTGTCGTGTGTGTCACCGGAGAGCCCTTGTATCCCTACCAGCGCGAACTCATCGGCCGGGTATTCGGCGTTCCCGTGGCAAACGAGTTTGGCAGTCGTGATGTCGGTTATACGTCCCACGAAGCGCCCTGCGGGCAATTACTGCTGATGAGCGAGAGCATCATCCTCGAGGTGTTGGATCGTGAGGGTCGTCAGGTGAACGACGGTGAACCCGGGGAGGCCGTAATGACGGGGCTGTGTTCCGAGGCGCAGCCGTTCATTCGCTATCGCACCGGGGATACCGTATGCATGAGCGCGGAGCCGAACCGGCAAGGGCGAGGCCTGCATGTGCTTGCCGAAGTGGCGGGGCGCAGCACGGATTTTCTCGTGCGTCCGGATGGCACCATCATGCATGCGCTGGCGGGAATCTATGTCCTGCGAGCGGTGGCCGGGGTGGCAGAATTCAAGATCATCCAGCATTCATTGCGCGACCTGGATGTGCTGGTGGTTCCCAACGACCGGTGGGAAGACTCCATGCGAGCCATCATCGAGGCCGGGCTGCGCAGCCGCATGGGGCACCAGGTGCGTATCGCTGTGCGCGTGACCGACCATATTCCCCCGGAAGGCTCGGGCAAGTATCGCTACGTAATCAGCCGGGTCACTACGCCTGTATCGGCGATCGTCGGTCCGGACGCGGTGGCGGAATGACATCTCGGAGTGTGCAATGAACCTGTCTGCGCTGAAAGACTATCTTCCCTGGTCGCTGCGAAGCGTCAATCCTGCCCTCAACAAGTACGGAGACGGCATCCTGTTTCGGGCGATCGCCAAGACGCCGCCCGTGGCAACCAATCCGGATGCAGACACCGGCATTCATTCAGCGGTGCCCCACCGCTACGTCTTGGCGTATCTCACAGCCATCAAGTCATTTCTCCGCTATGTTCCCGATGTGGCGGTGTACGTGCATGATGACGGCTCGCTGCGCGAAGAAGACAAGGGCTTGATCCGGGCGCATCTACCCGATGCGCAAATCGTCGATAGGGCACATGCCGATGAGACCTTCGCGGCCCGCGTCGGCGATGAATTTCTGATGCGGGTTCGCAAGAGCTATACGAGCTACCTCAAGCTTTTCGACCCCACGCTGATCAGTACCAAGCCTCGCATTGTGATTGTCGACACCGACGTGCTCTTCATGCGAAACCCGTCGGCGGTTATGGACTGGTCGAGGGAGGGCGGCCTGCCTTGGTATCACCAGTCCGAGCCTTGGGGAAATCCGGCCAGATCGGCGCCGCGGGCAGGCAGCGATGCGGCGGCACCCTCGGCCGAGCAGCCGGTACACATCCAGCGCCTCGTGGTTCAGCGGTTGGAAGAAATCAATGAACAACTGGGCACCCATTACGCCTTCGTGCCCGGATTCAATTCGGGTTTCATAGGTTATGAACACGGCACCGTCGCCTACGGTGAGCTGAAACAATTGCTGTCCCACCTCTACGGTCTGTTCGGAGACAGGATTTTTCGTTGGGGAGCGGAGCAGACCATGCATGGTCTCGTGCTCTGCGGTCAAGGCGCGACGGCACTGCCGACAGTCGACTACATGGTGCATACGAATCTGAACAGCGCGAGGGCGGAACAGGCATCTTTCGTGCATTTCATCGGGGAGTTCCGCTATCACCGCTTTCAGTATCCGCGACTTGCTGCCAAAGTCATCAGCGAACTGAGAAATCCCTCTCGCCCATGAATCCCTTCACCGCTTCGAAAAAATTATTAACGATGTCATCGGTTTTGGTGAGGCATCCCGAGGAGATCAGGTTCGCTTCGCGATGGTTCTGCTCGCACTTGCCGGGCCACAGCCCATTTACTGAGAAGACTCCCTGGATAACCTATCGGGCGATCGAATGGCTGGATTCGCATCTTGGGCGGGACATGAGTGTGTTCGAGTTTGGCGCAGGCGGCTCTACCTTGTTCTTTTCGGAACGGGTTCGGCGCGTGGTGTCGGTGGAACATGATGAAAAATTCCATCAAGTGGTCGCCCGTCTGCTGGCCGAATCCGGCATCGACAATTGCGAGTTGATTCTGCGCCGGCCGCAACCGCTGACTGATGGAGGGACATCGTGGGAGTTCGTTTCCCATCAAGCGAAATACCGTGGCCTGAGCTTCGAGGACTATCTGAAGGCGATTGACGACTTTCCCGATGCGTCGTTCGACTTAGTGTTGGTGGATGGACGCGCGCGGGTTGAAAGCGCGCGTCGCGCCTTCCGCAAAATCAAGCCGGGCGGTTACCTGATGCTGGACAATTCCGATCGGCCGGGATACGCGGAAGTGGGCAGGATGCTGGAAACGTGCGAGCGGCAAGACATGCCAGGAATCACGCCTTGGAATATCGAGCCTTCGCAAACAACCGTCTGGCGTATTCCCGCCAGCGGGACGATTTGAGGGAGCATGGTCATGGTCGGCCTCAAGCTGCTCGCCCTCCCCTTGCGTTACAAGCCGTGGCGGCCTCGCCATCTGTGCCTGATTCTGCGCGAGGTCGAACCATCAGGCGGGCCACTCGAGTATTCACACGCCGAGCATCTGCGAGCTGCCGTTGACTGGCTCTGTCGCGCACAGGATATGCGCGACGGGCAAGCCGATGCGGGCGGTGTTTCCGCGGGCTGGAGCTTTGAGGACGGCTGGTTGCCGGGCTATCCGGAAACTACCGGCTACATCATCGAAACCTTTCTGGCCGTGGCCGAGTACCTGGGGCGACCCCAGCTTACGGCGCGCGCGCAGCGTATGATCGACTGGGAGCTGTCCCTGCAGGGCGCGGACGGGGCTTTTCCGGGCCATTTCGGTGAGCCCGGCAGCCACCCGGTGATTTTCAACCAGGGCCAGATCATGCATGGCCTGGTGGCGGGCTACACCCAGCTCGAGCGCGCGGACTGTCTGGAAGCGGCGTTGGCGGCGGGGCGCTGGATGCTGGCGCAGCAGGATGCCGACGGCTGCTTTCGCAAGTTCGAGCATCATGGTGTGCCGCATGTGTACAACACGCGTGCGGTGTGGGCTCTGGCGAGCGTGGGGCTCTTGGCGAATGAGCCCGCCTTCGTGATGGCGGCAAAAAAAAACCTCGACTGGGCGCTCACTCAGCAGACGCCCTGCGGCTGGTTTGCCACCAATGCTTTCGTGCCGGGCCGCTCGCCTTATACCCACACCATCGCCTACGCCATACGCGGCCTGCTGGAAGGCGCCGTGCTGCTCGGCGAGGAGCGTTATCTCGATGCCGCGCTGCGCGCTGCGCGCGGCTTGGCGCGCTGTCAGCGCAGCGACGGTTGGCTGGCCAGCACCTATGACGACGGCTGGACGCCGACCGCCGGCTATGCCTGTGTTACCGGCATCGCACAAATGGCGCTGTGCTGGATGCGTCTGGCGCAGATTACCGGCGACGCGTCGCTGCGTGATCCCGCCCAGCGCGCCATTGCTTACGTCAAACACACCCAACGCGTGCAAAGCGGACCGGATGAGCTGCGCGGCGCCGTGCCTGGCTCGGCGCCCATCTGGGGCGCTTATTCGCGCTTCGAGTTTCCCAATTGGGCGGCCAAGTTTTTTGCCGACGCCCTGCTCATGGACATGGTCGACGCCGTGATTCCACCCGTGCCTCAGGTGGCCAAGGGGCTGGTGCGGTGAGCGAGTTGAAACTTTTGGTATTGTGCGGACGCAGTCCTCGCCACCTGTATGTGGCCAACCGGTTGTGCCGCGCCGGCCGGGTGCTCGCCATCGTGCAGGAGCAAGGCGGAGAGTGGAATGTGCGCAAGACGCTCAAAAAGCTGCGCCCCGACCGCCTGGTGCGCAAGGCCTGGCGCTGGCTGCGTGATCGGCGGCGCTACGGCGATGGTGGTGAAGCGAAGTTTTTTTTCCCCCACCGGCCGCCGGCGCTGGATCAGCCGGAACTGCTGCGCGAAGTGCCCCATATCAATCACCCCGAGGTCGCGGAACTGGCACGCCGGCTCAGGCCAGACCTCATCTGCGTGTTCGGTACCTCCCTCATCCGCGGCGAATTGCTCGGCATGGGCCGGCTGGGCATGGTGAATCTGCATGGCGGATTGTCGCCGGAATACCGCGGCGCCGATTGCACCTTCTGGGCGCTCTATAACGGGCAGCCCGAGCAGGTGGGTTGCACCCTGCATTACATCGATGCGGGCATAGATACCGGGCGCCTGATTGCCCATGTGAGCCCCGAGGTGCGCCCGGGAGATACGGAACTGCCGCTGTTCTGGCGCGCTGTGGCGGAGGCTGCGCCGGTGTACGGAGAGCTCGTCGCCCGCCTGGCGGCAGGCGAGCGCTTCGGCCGGGTACAGCCCGGACGGGGGCGGCTCTATCAGGTGAAGGAACGCGGCCTGCGCCAGGAACGCGATCTGGCCCGGCGCCTGGCGCAGGGTATGTTGGATGGAATCAGCCTGCCCCGGCGCGTCAAATGGTTCCCGGTGGAATGAGGAGAACGACATGAGGGACTTGTTCGTCACAGGCGTGATTTTCACCTGGCTGATGTTCGTCTTCCGCCGTCCCTACCTGGGGGTTTATCTGTTCACGTGGATCAGCCTCATGAACCCCCATCGTCTATGCTGGGGCTTCGCATTCAACTTCCCTTTCGCCTTCATTGTCGCGGTGGTGACCATCCTGGCCTATCTCGCCTCGCGCGAGCCCAAGCAACTGCCCTGGTCGCGCGAGATGAGGCTGCTGCTGATATTCAATTTCTGGATCCTGATCTGCACTTTCTTCGCCTTTTATCCCAAACTTGCCTGGCCGGCCTGGAACACGATCTGGAAGATACAGCTCTTCGTTTTCCTCACCGCCATGCTCATCAACGACCGCAAGAGGCTGGAGGGCTACCTCTGGGTGCTGGGACTGTCGCTCGCTTTTTACGGTGTGAAGGGTGGACTTTTCACTATCCTGCATGGGGGCGTGTACCGCGTCCAGGGTCCTTCAGGGACATTCATCGGCGGCAACAACGAACTGGGCCTGGCGCTGATTTTGACCATCCCCATTCTGCGTTACCTGCAGTTGCAATCGCGCCAGGCCTGGGTCCGCCACGGTTTGACGGCCGTCATGATCCTCACCGCCATTGCCGTCATCGGCACACAGTCGCGCGGCGCTTTTCTGGGGGCGATGGCGATGGGGGTGTTTTTCTGGCTCAAGAGCCGCAACAAATTCACCAGTGCGCTGTATATCATCATCGCCGTGGCCGTGATCGGCTCCATCATGCCGGCGGCCTGGTATGAGCGCATGGAGACGATCAAGGATTACAAGACGGATCAGTCCGCCCAGGGCCGCATCAATGCCTGGTGGACGGCCTACTACGTCGCCAACGCCAACCTTACCGGCGGGGGGCCGGATTCTTTCCAGCCGCCCACTTTCCGCAAGTACGCGCCGGAGCCCTTCAACGTCCACGCCGCCCACAGCATTTATTTCGAGACCCTGGGGGAGACGGGCTATACGGGCCTGGCGATGTACGTGCTGCTGGGGCTGTTCACCTGGGGCACTTGCAGCCGCATCATCCGCGCCTGCAAGCGCGATCCCGAGCATAAGTGGGCGGCGGATCTGGCGGGCATGGTGCAGGCGTCCTACGTCGGATTCGCCACGGGCGGGGCTTTCCTGAGCCTGGCTTTTTACGATTATCCCTACGACCTGCTCGTAGTCGTGGTGGTCACCGCCAGCCTCGTCGGCGTCATCAAATCTCCTGTGAGGGCCGCCGTGCCGGCCTCCGCCCCAGCGCGTCCGCTGGCGGACGCGGCGCAGCCCGTGCGACGCGCGGTTGCGCTGGACAAGACCGCAGGCCAGAAATAGCGCAAGTTGATCAAGGTTCTCCCGCGGCGGCAAAAGGCTTATAATCATCGGCTGCCGATTTTTCGGCTTCCTTGCCCCACCGCCCGGCGGGGGGCTGATACCCACAAGGAGCTTACATGCGTCATTACGAAATCGTGCTCATCGTGCATCCGGACCAGAGCGAGCAGGTGCCGGCCATGGTGGAGCGCTACCGCAATACCGTCACCGGCCGCGGCGGCCGCGTGCACCGCTTGGAGGACTGGGGGCGGCGCCAACTGGCCTATCCCATTCAGAAGCTGCACAAGGCCCATTACGCGCTCATGAACATCGAGTGCGACCAGGAAACACTCAACGATTTGGAACACGGCTTCCGCTTCAACGATGCCGTGCTGCGCCATCTCATCATGCAAAAGCAGGAGGCGGAAACCGCGCCTTCCCTGATGATGAAGGAAGAAAAGGCACGCTCCCTCATGGAAGGGGCGAAGAGCGAAGCGGCGGCCGAAACACCCGCCGCCTGATTGAAGGACAACCGGGTCGAGCTCGCGGGCGTGCTGGCGGAGGTAGAGCCTTTGCGCGCAAGCCCTGGCGGAGTGGAGATAGCCCAGGCCCTGCTGCGCCACGAATCCTGGCAGATGCCGGGCGGGCACAGACAGAAGGCCGAGGCTGAAGTGGTGCTCAAAGCCAGCCATGCCATGGCGCCGCGCCTCGCGGCCTGCCGGGCCGGGCAAGCCGTGCGCGTGGCGGGTTTTCTCGCCCGCCCCAGCGTCAGAAGCCGTCAGCTCGTCCTCTGGATCACTGAATTGGAAAAGGAGTAAATCATGCCCCGTCCCGCACCCAAGCGTCGTGACAACAAGAACCCCAACAGCAACCGCGGCTTGTTCAAGCGCCGCAAGTTCTGCCGCTTCACGGCGGAAAAAGTGAAGGAAATCGACTACAAGGATGTCGATGTGCTGAAGGAATACATTTCCGAGAACGGCCGCATCATCCCAGCCCGCATCACCGGCACCAAGTCGCATTACCAGCGCCAGTTGTCGGTGGCCATCAAGCGCGCCCGTTTTCTGGCGCTCATGCCCTACACCGATCTGCACTGAGGAGCGCGCCATGCAAGTGATCCTGATGGAAAAAGTGACCAACCTGGGCAATCTGGGCGATGTGGTCAAGGTGAAGGACGGCTACGCGCGCAATTGGCTGATTCCCAGCGGGCGGGCCCAGCGTGCCACTCGAAGCAATGTGCAGGCCTTCGAAGTGCGCCGCACCGAACTGGAGAAGTTGCAGGCCGAGAAGCTCGCCGAGGCGCAGGCGCGCGCCGAGAAGCTCGAAGGCTATACCGTGCAGGTGACGCAGAAGGCCGGCGTGGACGGCCGCCTGTTCGGCTCGGTCACCACGTCCGACATTGCCGAAGCCTTGTCGGCGCAGGGCTTTGCGGTAAGCAAGGCGGAGATACGCCTGCCCCAGGGGCCGTTCAAGATGGTCGGGGACTATCCGGTCACCCTGGTGCTGCATACCGACGTAACCGCCGGCATCACCGTGTCGGTGCTGGGCGAGCACCAATAAGTCGCGCAGCCTCCGAGCAAGGGAAGGGGCTCCGCGGGGCCCCTTTTAGTTGCCGGGGGCGCGAAGAGGCCGCCGCATCTTGACCTCCCGCAACACGCAAATCCTGGCATCCTGGCGCGAGGAAAAACGCTCGGCCTATCTTTACCGCATACTCGCCGGCCGCGAGCGCGCCTCGGCCCGCGGCGCGCTGTTCGAGGAACTGGCCCGTGCGGCGGACGAACAGGCACGCCATTGGGAGGGTCTGCTAGAACGCGAGGGCGGCGGTGTGCCGCAGCGCTTCCGTCCGGATTTGCGCAGCCGCGTCGTCGGCGCGCTGGTGAAGCTCACTTCGCCGCGTTTCATGCGCTCGGTCCTGGCCGCCATGAAGGTGCGCGGCATGTCTCTTTACGCGCAGCCCTTGCCGCACGCCATGCCCGTGCGGCGCGAGGACGTGGGGCGGCGGCATCAGACGGGCGGTGCCGGCACCGCCCTGCGCGCTGGGGTGTTCGGCGTGAACGACGGCCTCATTTCCAACGCCTCGCTCATCCTGGGCGTTGCCGGGGCGGCACCTAGCAGCCACATCGTCCTGCTGTCAGGCGTCGCCGGCCTGCTCGCGGGTGCGTTTTCCATGGCGGCAGGCGAGTATATTTCCGTACGCTCGCAGCGCGAGATGTTCGAATACCAGATCGGTCTGGAACGCGAAGAGTTGGAAACCTATCCGCAGGAGGAAGCTGCCGAACTGGCCCTCATCTATGCCGCCAAGGGCCTTCCCGAACCCGAGGCCAGGCGCCTCGCCGAGCATCTCATCGCCGACCCGCAGCGTGCCTTGGACACGCTCGCGCGCGAGGAGCTGGGGCTGAACCCGGAGGAGTTGGGCTCTCCCTGGCAGGCGGCGATTTCCTCCTTCGCTGCCTTCGCCCTGGGGGCTCTGGTGCCGCTCGCGCCCTTTTTCTTCGGCCGGGGCGCGGCGGCGCTGAATCTGAGCATCGGCCTGACCGCCTTTGCCCTCTTTGCCGTGGGCGCGACCCTGAGCCTGTTCACCGGGCGCCACGCCCTGCGCGGCGGCCTGCGCATGCTGCTGATCGGCGCTTTGGCGGGCGCCGCTACCTACGCCATCGGCCATCTCTTGGGCGTGAGCCTGGGCTGAGAGGCTCAATTTCCCGACTGTTGGTCGATTTCGCGGCGCTCGCGGTCGGCGCCTTGCAGGATTTGTTGATTGACTTGCTGCGCCTTGCGGTAGGCGTCGACATCGCCCTGAAAAGCGGCAGCGTTGTTTTTGCCGGCTTCGTGCTGTTGTCCGCAAGCGCTCAGGAGTAGCAGCGTCAGGTAAAGAGCCTTGCGCATCTCAATCCTCCAGCAGACCGGTGGCCAGGCCGTCGATGCTGACGCGGTTTTTCTCGCGCCAATATTCGAGCAGGCCGGCGGGACCTTTTTTCTCCGCCCAGCGCTCCAGGGTGTCGCGCTCGCCGCGATAGTCGTACAGCGGCACGGCGTAGCCGCAGGAGGTCTGCACGGCCTCGATGTCCAGGGCGATGATCTGGCGCTCGCCCGGCAGCGTGGGGAAATGCCGCCGCAGGGCCGGCCATTCCATGTCGCGCCTATGCACCGCGCGTCCGCGGCCGTACAGGCGCAGGATCAGGGGATCGCCGGCGAAGCTGCAGAACATGAGCGTGAGGCGTCCGTCATGGCGCAGGTGCGCCGCGGTTTCGTTGCCGCTGCCCGTCAAATCCAGGTAGGCGACGCGCTTCGGGTCCAGAATGCGCAGGCTGTCCATGCCCTTGGGTGACAGATTGATGCGCCCGCCCGCACCCCCGCTGGCGGTGAAGAAGACATGCTGGGCGCGGATGAATTCCGCATGCCTGGCTTCCAACGAGGGATAGAATTTGGCCATATGAAGCGCGGTTACAAACGCAAGGTGAGGGTGATGTTCGTCGCCTCGGGCAGCCTGCGGCGCGCTCAGGCGGCGGCGGAGTTCGCCACGGCCGGCGGCTGGATGGAAGCGCGGGCCTGTTGCTTGCCTTCCATGATGGCGGCATCCGGCCAGACAGTGCAAGAGCCTCCCTGGCTGTGGGCGGATCTGGTGGTTGCCTTGGACAGGGGCGCCTGCCAGGCCCTGCCGCCGCTGCCCGACGCCGTGCAGGTGAAGTGCTACGACTTTCCCGAACCGGCCGATGAAGCCGGCTGGTCGGCGCTGCGGGACGCGCTGCGGCGCCGTGTCGAGGGCATGGCGGCGGGGCTTGCCATGATGCAGCGCGCGGCGCAGGAGTAGCCGTCCCGGTGTCTCAGGCCTGGCGGCGCAGGAACTGCTGCAGCAGTTCCAGGCGCGCGACGCTGTCGTTCATTTCCAGCAGGCTCTGTTTGGCCGACAGCTTGAGCGGCAGCGCTTCCGCCAGGCGGTAGCCCACCCAGGCGGCGTCGTCGAAGTGGCGCTCCGGCCCCCAGTAGGCGCCTTCCAGCGTTTCCATGATGCGGCGTATGACCTCTACCGTCAGGCGCAGCTCGGCGGGTACGGGCTGGGCGCGCTCGCCGCCGATGTCCTCGATCTCGGCCACCAGCAGGCGGTTTTTTTCCTCGTGCAGGCGGCGGATGACGAAGCGCGTGTCGCCTTCCACGCGCAGTTGAAAGATGCCGGTTTCGGGCATGTCCCATTCGATGATGCGGGCCAGGGTGCCGACGCTGTGCGGCACGGCGGTTTCGCCGACTTCGCGCCCTTCCTTGATGGCGCAGATGCCGAAGGGCTGGTCGTGCGCCAGGCAAGCCTTGGTGAGATCGATGTAGCGCTGCTCGAATACTTTGAGCGTCAGGCGACCGCCGGGAAACAGGACGCTTTGCAGGGGAAACAGGGGCAGCCGCCTCATGGGGTCCGATCTCCCCAGCGGGCCAGCAGCCGGTGGGGCACGCCGAACTGGTCGAGGATGCGTGCAACGACGAAATCCACCAAGTCGCCAATGCCCTGCGGGTGATGGTAGAAACCGGGATTGGCCGGCAGGATGACGGCGCCCAGGCGCGCCAGGCGCAGCATGTTTTCCAGGTGCAGGGCTGAGAAAGGCGTCTCGCGCGGCACCAGCACCAGCTTGCGGCCTTCCTTCAGGCAGACGTCGGCGGCGCGTTCGATGAGATTGCCGGCCAGGCCCTGGGCGACGGACGCGAGGCTGCCCATCGAGCAAGGGCAGATCGCCATGGCGGCGGGCGGATTGGAGCCGGAAGCCAGGGGGGCCAGCCAGTCCTCGCGCCCGTAGGCGCGCAGGCGGCCGATCGAGGCCGGGTGGCGCGCGTGGAAGAACTGTTCCAACTCGCTGGGGCGCGGCGGCAGGGTCAAGTCCAGCTCCTGCTTGGCGACCAGATGGGCGGTCTGCGAGGCCAGCACCGCCACTCGGCATCCAGCGTCTATCAGGCATTCAATGAGGCGCAAGCCGTAGGCGAGGCCGGAGGCGCCGGTGAGCGCGACGGCGTAGGGGGCGTCAGGCGGGTTCATGGGCGGATTGTGCGCCTGCTGTGGGATGCGCCACAAGGTGAGCGACCACGAGGCCGTTGACGGTGCCGCCGGCCAGCGCCGCCAGCGCGAAGACCGGCGCCAGGCCCAGCACCCCGGCGCCGGGCAACAGCCACGCGCCGGCCAGGGCGAGCTGGCCGCCGATGTGGGCAAGTGCGGCGGGCACCGACAGGCTGACCGGCCCGAACCAGCGTCGCGGCAGCTTGCGCGCCACGGCCAGGACGGCGAGGCTGGCGGTCGCCCCGCTCAAGGCCAGCCAGAATCCCGGCGCGAGGAAGGTGCCCAGCAGCAGACTGCCGGCCAGCACCCGCACCAGCGACACCCAGGCCGCGACGCGCCAGCCGTAGCGCAGCAGCGCGAGCAGCACGACGATGTTGGCGAAACCGGGTTTGACCCCCGGCAGGGGGCTGGGGATGGCGGCGTCGAGCAGGGTGAGGCCCAAGGCCAGCAGGGCCAGGCGGGCGATGCGCCGGTCTTCGGCCGTGACGGGCAGCACCAGCGGCTCAATAGGCGAGCGAGTCATAGCCCTTGCCGCCGGCGCCCCGCACTTCGATGCTTACCTGGTTGGGCAGGCACAGGGCCGCTTGCCCGACGCGTGACAGCCAGCCTTGATGGACGCAGATCTGCAGCGGCCCGGGGTCTTGCGCCACGCGGGCGCGGCCGGCGCGGATCTCGATGAGGCTCACCCCTAGCGGGCCGGGCACGCGTATGGTCTGATCGGTGGTGAGCGGGGTCTGCAGGAACACATGGCCGCCGGCACGTATCAGCAGCCTGTCGCCACCCGCGCCGCCGAGCGCGCGCGCGAAGAGCAGTGCCGTAAGCAGCGCCCCCAGCAGCAAGACCGCGTAATCGCCCGGCTTGAGGAGTTTCATTCCCCCGCCAGCTCGCGGTGGCGCACGAGTACCTGTTCACGCGCGCGGAAGGCGGCGGCGAGCTGTTCGACGAAGTACACCGAACGATGCCGCCCGCCGGTGCAGCCGATGGCTACGGTGAGGTAGGCGCGATGATCGCGAATGAAGCAGGGCAGCCAGTTTTCCACGAAGCCGCGTATTTCCGCCAGCATGGCCATGGCGTCCGGGCTGGCTTCGATGTATTCGCATACCGGCCGGTCGCAGCCGGTGAGGGGACGCAGCTCCGCGATGTAATGCGGATTGGGCAGGCAGCGCACGTCGAACACCAGATCGGCGTCCAAGGGGATGCCGTGTTTGAAGCCGAAAGACTCGAACAGCAGAGTGATGCGCGCGCGGTCCTTGAGTACTAGTTCCTTGATCCACAGGCGCAGGGCGTTGGGAGAAAGATCGCTCGTGTCGATGCGGTGGGCAAGAGGAGCGATGTGGGCGAGCAGCTCGCGCTCGGTTTCGATGGCCTCCGCCAACGACACGCTCTCCCCCGAGAGGGGGTGCCGGCGGCGCGTCTCGGAGAAGCGCTTCACCAAAGTGAGATTCTTCGCTTCGAGAAAGATCACGCGCACGTCCAGATTGCGCGCGCGCAGGCTTTCCAATATCTCGGGAAACAAATCCATGTCGCCGCCGCTGCGGGCATCCACGGCGATGGCGACGCGCTCCATGCCCTGCGCCGCGAGATGGTCCGCCACTGCTACCAGCAGACTGAGGGGTAGGTTGTCGATGCAGTAATAACCGGCATCTTCCAGCACGGCGATGGCGATGCTCTTGCCGGAGCCGGACAGGCCCGAAACCAGGACCAGGCGCATCAGTTCCCCCCGCGCATGGCGACTTCCTGACGATGGGCGAATTGCGCCACCGGGTCGATGCCGCGGCTCTTGAGGATGGTATTGCGCACCGCCACCTCGACCAGCACGGCCAGGTTGCGGCCGGCCGCGACGGGGATGCGCACGAGCGGGACGTTGACCCCCAGCAGGGCTTTGTGGGAAGCCTCCATGTGCAGGCGGCTCATGGGGTCTACGGTGTCCGCCGGGCGCACCAGTTCGACGATGAGCTTGAGATTCTTTTTCAGCTTGACGGCCGTCTCGCCGAACAGGTAGCGGATGTTGAGTAGGCCCAGGCCGCGCACTTCAAGAAAATCCTGCAGCAGGGGCGGGCAGGTCGCCTCCAGGGTATCCGGCGCGACCCGGCGCAGCTCCACCATGTCGTCGGCGACCAGGCGATGGCCGCGAGTGATGAGTTCAAGCGCCAGCTCGCTTTTGCCCACGGCGGCATCGCCCTGCAGCATCACGCCCAAGCCGATGACCTCCAGCATCACGCCATGCTCGCCGGCCGTGAGCGCCAGCGCCTGCGTGAGATAGTGGGACAGGTAGGCCATGAGCTCCGGGCTTTGCATGGGCGAAGCGAACAGCGGCGTCTGCGTGCGGTCCGCAGCCCTGGATAGCGGCTCCGGCACCGGCTCGCCGTTGGCGATGATGACGGCCGCCAGTTCGGTGGAATAAAGATGGGCGATGGCATCTGCAAGGGCGCTCGGGGTGAGCTTGCGCAGATAATCCATCTCCGCGCAGCCGAGCACCTGGACGCGGTTGGGATGCACGAAATTGAGGTGGCCGATGAGGGCGAGCGTCGGTTTCTGCACCGTCTCCGAGGTGAGCAGGCGCCCACCGCCGGTCTTGCCGGCCAGCCAGGAAAGCAGCAATGGTTTTTCGGTGTCGGCGAACAATTCCGCGACGGTGACCTGGCTTATGGGTTCCATGTGGCAATGATGCGGTAGATGTCCTCGGCGCTGGGGGCGTCGAGGAGGCGCCGGCGCAGGGTTTCGTCACCGAGCATCTGGGCCAGCTCGCCCAGGATCTGCAAATGGCGTTCGTTGGCGTCCATGGGCACCAGGAGGACGAAGCAGAGGTTTACCGGCTGCTCGTCGGGCGCATCGAAATCCAGCGGCGGGTTCAGGCGGTAGAACACCCCCATGGCGCCGCTGATCCCCTTGATGCGGCCATGGGGGACGGCGACACCCCGTCCCAGCGCAGTCGAGCCCAGACGCTCCCGTTCCAGCAGGTTGTTGAAGACGGCCGGTGCCTTGAGGCCGTGCCGTTTTTCCACCTGGGCCGCGACATGTTCGAAGAATTTACGCTTGCTGGTGAAGGCCTGATTGATCAGAACGCTTTGGCTGTCGAGGAGGGGCGCGACCAGGTTCATGAAAAAGGCGGACGGGCAAAGGGCCCGGCCGCCAGCGGATTATATGACGGGGGCGTGCTTCACGCCGCCGGCCTCGGCATGGTGGTCGCCATGCTTTTCCTTGTGCTTGACGATCTGCCGGTCCAGCTTGTCGGTCAGCAGGTCGATGGCGGCGTACATGTTGGCATCGTCGGCGTGGGCGTGGAAGTCGCGTCCGCGCACGTGCAGCTTGGCCTCCGCGCTATGGATCAGCTTGTCCACGCGCAGCATGAGCGACAGATCGATGACGCTGTCGAAATGGCGCTTGACGCGGTCCAGCTTGGCTTGCGCGTAGTCCCGGATGGCGGGGGTGATTTCCAGGTGATGACCGGAAATGTTGAGGTTCATGATGCCTCCTTGCGTTGCGTCAGACAAAAGCACTCCCACGACCGAGGGATGGGGAGCGCGGGGGAGGGGGTTGAAAGCGAGTGCACGATGCTAATCTTTTATCTCAGCATACGGCAGGGAAGGATTTTTGCAAGCGCGCGGGCTAAACGGCCTTGCGCATGTTGGCCGGCGGGATCTGCAGGGCGTCGCGGTATTTTGCCACCGTGCGCCGGGCTACCATGATGCCCTGCTGGCTGAGGATGTCGGCGAGCTGGCCATCCGACAGCGGATTTTTGGCGTCCTCGGCATCCACCAGTTGCCGAATGAGGGCGCGAATGGCGGTGGAAGAGCAGGCGCCGCCGGATTCCGTGGCGACATGGCTGCCGAAGAAATATTTCAACTCGAAAATGCCGCGCGGGGTCATCATGAATTTCTGCGTCGTTACGCGCGAGACGGTGGATTCGTGCAAACCCACGGTTTCTGCGATCTCGCGCAGCACGAGAGGGCGCATGGCCACCTCGCCGTGTTCGAGGAACTGTCGCTGGCGGTCGATGATGGCTTGGGAGACGCGTAGGATGGTGTCGAAGCGCTGCTGCACGTTCTTGATGAGCCACTTGGCTTCCTGCAGCTGAGCATTGAGCTGGCCGGTGCCGCTGTCGCGGTGGCGCGCCAGGATGTCGGCATAGACCCGGTTGATGCGCAGCTTGGGCATGGCGTCGTTATTGAGCGTGGCGAGCCACAGGCCTTTGACTTTACGGACGATGACGTCGGGCACGACATATTGCGCTTCGTCGCTGCTAAAGCTGGCACCCGGCCGGGGGTTCAGGCTCAGGATGAGTTCGCGCGCCTGGCGCAGGCCCGCATCGTCGATCTGCAGCGCGCGCTTGAGTTTGCCGACGTCACGGTTGGCCAGCAGGCTGAGATGCTGCGCCGTAATCTGCAAGGCGGTTTCGCGCCCGGGGGTGCCCTCGGGCAGGGTGCGCAGTTGCAGGTTCAGACATTCGCCCAGATCGCGCGCCCCGACGCCCGTCGGGTCCATGTGCTGGAGATGCTTGAGGGCGATGTCCAGTTCCTCGGGATCGGTTTCCCAGTCCGGCGGCAACGTTTCCAGGACATCCTTGAGGCTCAGGGTCAGGTAGCCGTCTTCATTCAGGGCGTCGATGAGGAAAGTGACCAGCAGCCGGTCGCGCGCTTCCAGGGGGCCCAAGGCCAGTTGTTCCAGCAAATGCTCGCGCAACGTCTTGCGCAGGGCAGGCGTGTCGGGGCCGCTGTCGTCCTCCTCGTCGCCGCGGGCGGCGTAGTCGTTCCAGTCCAGTTCCGATAAATCGGGCCCTTCCGCCCCCATGGGCGCTTCGCCCTCGTCCTGACCGCCCTCGGCCGCGACCGCCTCGCCCGTCTCGCGCAGGGAGGAAGCGCCGTGTTCGTCCTCGGCCTCGATTTCCAGCAAGGGATTGTCCTGCAGCATCTGCTCCAGTTCCTGGCTGAGCTCAAGCGTGGACAACTGCAGCAGCCGTATGGATTGCTGCAGCTGCGGGGTGAGCGCCAGGTGCTGGCTGAGTTTGAGCTGGAGATTGTGCTTCATGACTGCGTTAGCGGCCTTGGCGGGTCGGGCCTTTAGGCCGCCGGTCCATCGGAAAAACCTGACCCAACTATATCCACTGCCCGTGGCGGCTGCAATACGCGCGCAGGGGGAAAATTACAGTTTGAAATGTTCGCCCAAGTAGACCTTGCGCACCGCCTCGTTGCTGATCAGGCTGTCGGGGTCGCCCTGCGCCAGCACATGGCCCTCGTTGATGATGTAGGCTCGTTCGCAGATGCCCAGGGTTTCGCGCACGTTGTGATCGGTGATGAGCACCCCGATGCCTTTTTCCTTGAGGAAGCGGATGATTTTCTGGATGTCCAGCACGGCAATGGGATCGACGCCGGCGAAAGGCTCGTCCAACAGGATGAAGCGCGGGTTCATGGCCAGGGCGCGGGCGATCTCCACGCGCCGCCGCTCGCCCCCCGACAGGCTCTGGGCCGGGGCCTCGCGCAAGTGGCTTACCCCCAGGTCATCGAGGAGGTTGGCCAGGTGTTCGTCCTGTTCGGCGCGGCGATAGCCTTTCAGTTCCAGCACGGCGCGCACGTTCTGCTCCACGGTGAGCTTGCGGAAGATGGACGGTTCCTGCGGCAGGTAGGAAATGCCGGCGCGGGCGCGCTTGTGGATGGGCTGGTGGGTCAGGTTCAGCGCGTCCAGGCCGATGCTGCCGTCGTCGCAGGCGATGAGCCCCACGACCATGTAGAAGCAGGTGGTCTTGCCCGCGCCGTTGGGGCCCAACAGGCCCACCACCTCGCCGCTGCGCACTTCGAAGGAGACGTCTTGAACGACCGTGCGCTTTTTGTAACTTTTGCGCAGATGGTTGGCGGCGAGCGTGCTCATGGCCGGCGAACTCAAGGCTTTTGCGCCGGGGCCGTTGCGGCGCCGCCCTGCTTGCGCGGCATGATGACCATGCGCACCCGGCCGCCGGGGCGATTGGGGGCGCCGACGACCTTGAAGAATTCCGTGCGCGTGTTGTAAGTGACGATGTTGCCCTGCACCCGATCGCCGCCGCGCCGCAGGAAGGCATTGCCAGTGAGGGTCAGTTCGTTGGTGGCCTCGTCATAATGCGCCTGTGCGGCATAGGCTTCGACGTACTGATCGGAATTTTGCTCTTTCTCGCGGAATTTCACCGGGTTGCCATAGGCGGTCACGGTTTTGAGACCGTTGGCGCTCTGCGTCACCACCAACTTGTCGGCCAGCAGCATCATGCTGCCCTGGGTGGCGACGACGTTGCCTGTATAAGTGCCGACCTTGGTGAGGTCGTTCACGGTCAGGCTGTCGGCCTCGATGTTCAGGGGCTGTTCGCGGTCGCTGCTGGCCGCGTGCACGGGCAGCGCCAGCAACAGCAGCGGAAGGATGAGGGTGAGGTGCTTATACATGGCCGGGGAGATATTGGGTCATCACCCGCCCGCGCAGTTCCACCACGCGGGTCCGGGTATTGGCGGTAAGGGACAGTGCACTGCCGGAAAACTGCGGTCCGCTGAAGGCGACCGGGCCGGGCGCCTGCAGCAGGCTCCGGCGCGGCCAGATCTGCACCATCTGGGTGGTGATGCGATTGGGCTGGGCTTGGCCGGGAACGTTCTGGGTGGCCACTACCCGGTTGGAGAGAGTGACGAAGTCACCCCCCTGGCGCACGGTTCCCTGCAGGGCACTGACGGTCATGACGCCTTGGTCGGGCGAGTAATAAGTAAGTTCCGGATCACCCAGCACGGAGTAGTCGCGGGCCAGGTAATGCTCCAGCGTGCGGGCCTGCAGGCGATATTCGATTTTGCCCGCCGGGTTGGTCTGTACGCTCACCAGACCCTGGGCCACGGCATCGGGGCCGCGGTTTGCGTTCGGGCGCTGATAGGAGGACTGCACGGCGTGCTCCAGCCAGTAGCTGAGGCCGGCCAGCAGGGCGAGCAGCAGGATGGGAAACCAGATGGAAGCGCGATCCACGGTGGGAATACCGGACTCAGGCCAGGTAGGGCGCCATCTGCGCCTGCCAGGTATCCTGCGCGCGCATGATCCACTCGCACACCTCGCGCACCGCGCCGCGTCCGCCTTCGCGCAGCGTGGTGTAGTGCGCGTGCGACTTGACCAGCTCGGGCGCTGCCGGCACGGTGAGGGCCAGGCCGACGCGGCGCATGACGGGGAGATCCACCACGTCGTCGCCCATGAAGGCCGCTTCCTCCGCCGCTATCCCCAGATCGTCGAGCATCTTCAGGAACACGGCGAGCTTGTCGTGGGCGCCTTGATGGATGTGAGCGATGCCGAGATTCCTGGCCCGGTGCTCGACCACCCGCGATGTGCGTCCGGTGACGATGGCCGGGACGACGCCGGACTCGCGCAGCATCTTGAGGCCGTGACCGTCCAGGGAGTTGAAACCCTTGTATTCCTGACCGTCGTCGGACAGGTAGAGGGTGCCGTCGGTCATCACGCCATCGACATCGAAACCGAGCAGTTTGACGCGCTTCGCGCGCGCCAGCGCCTCGCGCGTGATCACACCACACCCGCTTTGAGCAAGTCGTGCATGTTGAGCGCGCCGACCAGCTTGTGGCTGTCGTCGACCACGAGCAGGCCGTTGATATGGTGGGTCTGCATGCTGTCCACTGCCTCCACGGCCAGACGGTCGGCAGCGATGGTCTTGGGGTTTTGGGTCATGAGATGGGAAATGCCTGTGGTATGGATGTCCAGGGGGCGCTCCAGGGCGCGGCGCAGATCTCCGTCCGTAAAGACGCCCGCTACCCGTCCTGCGGCGTCCACCACCGCGGTCATGCCCAGGCCCTTGTGGGTCATTTCCAGCAGGGCTTCCTTGAGCGGCGCATCCGCGCTTACGCTGGGCAAGGCGTCGCCAGTGTGCATGACGTCGCGCACATGCACCAGCAGGCGCCGGCCCAGGCTGCCGCCCGGATGGGTGCGGGCGAAATCGTCGGCGGAAAAGCCGCGCGCGTCCAAAAGCGCCACGGCCAGCGCATCGCCCAGCGCCAAGGCTGCGGTGGTGCTGGCGGTCGGGGCGAGGTTGAGCGGACAGGCCTCCTTGTCCACGCCGGCGTAAAGATGCACGTCGGCCTCCTGCGCCAGGGTCGAGGCAGTGTTGCCGGTCATGGCGATGAGCTTCGCACCGCGCCGCTTGATGAGCGGCAGGATGGCGGTGAGTTCGGCCGATTCGCCCGAGTTCGACAAGGCCAGCACGACGTCGTCGTGCGCGATCATGCCCAGGTCGCCGTGGCTGGCCTCGGCCGGATGGACGAAGTAGGCCGGTGTGCCGGTGGAGGCAAGCGTAGCGGCGATCTTGCGCGCGACGTGGCCGGACTTGCCCATGCCGGAAACCACCACGCGGCCGCGGCTGGCCAAGATCAGGGCCACGGCGGTGGCGAAGTTCTCGTCCAGACGATCGGCCAGGGCGTTCACCGCGCCGGCCTCGATATGGAGCACCTGGCGGGCGAGAGTGAGCAGATGGGAGGTTTCGGGGATGTGATTCATTTTTTGCTAAGTATACTAGCGATGTCCCGCCGCAGGCGGCGGTGGAATATCGCTGGCAGCAGGCATAGACCCAACACGACCCCCCGATGCCCAACACCCTGGAAGTCGTCCTCGTCCTGCTTTCGGTCGCCATCGTGGTGGCCGCCGCGGCGCGCGCCCTCAAGCTGCCGGCGATGCTGGGCTATTTGCTCACCGGTATCGCCATCGGCCCGCATGCCCTGGGCTGGATTCCCGATAGCGCGCAGACGCGCTATTTGGCCGAGTTCGGCGTGGTCTTTCTCATGTTCTCCATCGGCCTGGAGTTCAGCCTGCCGCGCCTGCTGGCCATGCGCGCGACCGTGCTCGGTTTCGGCGGCTTGCAGGTGCTGGGCAGCCTGCTGCTCATGGTGGCGGTGGCCTTCGCGGTCGGGCATACGCTGGCCTGGGGTCTGGTGCTGGGCGGCGTGCTGGCCATGTCCTCCACCGCCATCGTCAGTAAGCTGCTGGCCGAACGCCTAGAACTGCAGACGCCGCACGGCCGGCAGATTTTCGGCGCGCTGCTGTTCCAGGATCTCGCCGTGGTGCCGCTTTTGATCCTGGTGCCCAGCATGGCCATGGACGGCAACTCCATGACGCGCGAGCTGGTGCTGGCTCTGCTCAAGGCAGCCGGGGTGCTGGCCGTGCTGCTCACGGCCGGGCAGCGGCTCATGCGCCCCTGGTTTCATCGCGTCGCGGCGACCAAGTCGCCCGAGATCTTCACCCTCAACGTGCTGTTCTTCACCCTGCTGCTGGCCTGGTTCACGGAGCAGGCAGGCTTGTCGCTGGCGCTGGGGGCATTTCTGGCCGGCATGCTCATTTCGGAGACGGAATACCGCTATCAAGTCGAGGACGACATCAAGCCCTTCCGCGATGTGCTGCTGGGGCTTTTCTTCGTCACCATAGGCATGCGCCTGGATCTGGCCGTGGTGTTGGCGCAATGGCCGGCGGTGCTGCTGGTGGTGCTGGCGCTGTCGCTGGGCAAGGGCGCCGCAGTCTGGGCGCTGTCGCGCGCCTTCGGACAGACATCCTCCACCGCACTGCGCAGCGCCCTGGGCCTCGCGCAAGCGGGCGAATTCGGCTTCGTGCTGCTGGCGCAGGGTTCCGACCTGGGGTTGTTGCATGCCGACACCGTGCAGCCGGTGCTGGCCGGCATGGTGCTCTCCATGCTCATGGCGCCGCTTTTGATCCATCGCACCGATGCCATCGTGCGGCGCTGCTGCCGCGGCGAGTGGGCGGGGCGCGCCAAGGAGTTGCACGACATCGCCCTGTCCACTTTCGGCAAGAAGGGCCATGTCATCGTCTGCGGCTACGGGCGCAGCGGCCAGAGCCTGACACGCTTCCTGGATGCCGAGAGCATCCCCTTCGTTGCCCTGGACATGGATCCTGAGCGCACGCGCGCGGCGGCGGCCGCGGGCGAGTCGGTGGTGTTCGGCGACGCCGCGCGCCGCGAGGTGCTGGTGGCGGCAGGCCTGTCGCGCGCCCGCGCCCTGGTCGTCACCTTCGCCGATTACAAGGCCAGCCTGGCCATCTTGCGCCATGTCCAGGAACTGCGGCCGGAACTGCCGGTACTCGTGCGAACCCTGGACGAAACCCACATCGGCCGGCTCAAGGAGGCCGGTGCCGCGGAGGTGGTGCCGGAAGTCGTCGAGGGTTCCCTCATGCTGGCTTCCCACACCCTCATGCTGCTGGGGGTGCCGCTGGCCACCGTGCTCAAGCGCATCCGCCGCGTGCGCGAATCCCACTACAGCCTGATGCGCGGATTCTTCCGCGGCGCGAGCGACGAGGAAGCCTTAGGCGAGGAGGCGCAGCCGCGCCTGATGTCGGTGCTGCTGACGCCGCAAGCGGCGGCCATCGGCAAGACTCTGGGCGAAATTAATCTGATGGAAATGCTGGTGGAAGTGCTGTCGGTGCGCCGTCGCGGCATCCGCGGCCTGGCGCCCGAGCCCGATACGGAATTACAGGCCGGCGACGTACTGGTGCTGAGAGGTGCTCAGGAGAATCTGGCCAGCGCGGAAATACGCCTGCTGCAGGGCTGAGGCTTAGAGTGCCTCAGCCCTGGATTCGATCAATAGAGGATCGCCGCCCCGCAGTTGGCTTGGCCTGAGCCAGCGGCCCAAACTGCAGGTGTAACAGTAGTGTTTATGCAGGTGGCGGCACTTGGTGCTGTGGCTCCGCCTGCAGTATCCGCATAGGGAGAAAAACGTACCGATCCGGTCAAAGGATTACCGTCGTCGATCTTGCGGTCGACTTCGGCAAGGATGTCCACGGGAATCTGGTTTCCGGTCTTGAAGTTGTGCCGGCTGTTCGTCGATAAGCCGCCCGTCGTCTGGCTGTAATAATTAGCATCGTAAATGAGCTGCATTGGAGCATTCCATGGGTTCATGGGCGTAGTGCTGCTATTAATGGTGCTTGCGTCGACGTAATTGTAGGTTCCATTGATGAAACCAGCGTGAGACAGGTGATCCCAGACCAGAATGGACTCGTTTACCCCGAGGCTATTCAGGGCTTCGATCTCGCCATTGCCGTTGCCATTTTTACTGCTGGAATCGCCTGGTACCTGGGTGGTGGCTTGCGCGAAATCGCCCGGGAGGGCGCGATAGCGATCCTGGAAGCCATAGTAAGCGCTTTTCACGCCATCGATCTGGGTGATCAAATTGCGCACCCGGGCGCTGGTGATGAGCTCCTGGCCCTTCAAGATGCCGCCCAGCAACAGGCCGATGATGACCAGGACGATGGCGATCTCTACCAGGGTGAAGCCGTGTTGCTTGCGGGGGGCCATGGGCACTCCAGAGGCGGATTGGTGGAGTGATTCCTGCAAGTTATGCGCCAGCTTCCTGAAATCGAACTTTAGGTTGTCTGTGGCCGGCCCTATGCGGTTTGGCCGGCACTTGTCCCAGAGCGCGCCGGCGCATCCCGTGCATGAATTGTCGAAATGCCGTCGCTAATGTCGGAATTTCACCAGTCTGGCGGCGCGACCGCGTCGGGATGCTCCAGGCGATCCTTCATCCAGGCGATTTCCGCCGGGTTGCGCAGCACCCCGCTGGCCACCAGGCCGCCCAACAGGATTTCCGCCTGACGCGCGTGCCCCAGGTTGGATAGCAGCAGCACGGGCATTTCGCGTACCCAGGGCGGAGCATTGCGCGCACGGTCCAGGTCGCGCGCATAGCGCAGGGCGAGCTTGGGGTCGTGCAAAGTGTGCTGGGCGGCCAGCGCGGCATAGGCCAGCCAGGGCCAGCGCCGCTCGGGATCGGCCAGGTAGGCCCGATGGGTGAAAGCCAGCATGAGCCGCACCTTGGCCGGATCGGGCACGGCGGAGTACAACAGGCTGGCCGCGAAGGGCGGCAGGCGGTTGCGTGGATCCAGGGCCAGGGCGGCGTCGAACCAGTGGATCAGGCGCGGATAGTTGAGCGCCTTGTAAGGCAGGCTGATG
>JAJZSR010000164.1 GCA_021849595.1 Pseudomonadota bacterium
GGCCGTGCGCGTAGGCGCCCAGCGCCGGCTGCGCCCGGTGCTGATGACTGCCTCGATCACCGCTTTCGGGCTCATCCCCCTGTTGCTGGCGACCGGGCCGGGTTCGGAGATTCAGAAGCCTCTGGCGGTGGTGGTGGTAGGTGGCCTGGTCACCTCCACGCTGCTCACCCTGGGCGTGCTGCCCGTGCTCTATCGCCGCTTCGGCTTCGCTGCCAAGGAGTAGCCCATGAAACGCCTATTGGTCCTCATCCTGCATCCCGCTCTGGCCGAGGCGGCGCTCGATCTGCTGCTGGCGCATCCCGACAAAGTGACCGGATATTGCCGCAGCGAAATGGATGCGCACGGCTTCGGCGCCATTCTCAGCGGCGCCGCCGAGGAGGTTGCCGGAGCAAGCCGGCGCACCCGCCTGGAAATCGTCGTCCCGGCCGAGCATGTCGATGCGCTGCTGGGCCTGCTCAAGACCCACTGGCCGCACCCCGGTCTTATTTACTGGACGGTCGCGGCGGAAACTTTTGGAGTGCTGTCATGAAACTCGCTGTAATGCTTTTGTTGGCCGGCCTGAGTCCGGCCTTGTACGCCCAGATGCCGGCCACTCCCGGCCTGCCCCCCAAGGACCAAGTCATGGCGGCGCTTGAGGCCACGCCGGAAGTCGCGGGCGCGCGTGCCGGCCTGGGTTGGGGGGCTGCGGAAAGCGCGCTGCTGCGGCGCGGCGACTACGAGTTCCAGGTCAACACCACGCTCAACCAGCGGCGCGTGGCCGATACCGCACAACGCTACAACGAGTGGGCGGTGGGCCTGGAGCGGTCCCTGCGCCTGCCGAGCAAGGCGCGTCTGGATGCGGCGCTGGGGCAACAGACCATGACGGTGGCGCGGGAGAGCTATGGCGATGCCTTGCACGAAGCCGGCCGCATGCTGCTCGCGCGCTGGTTTGCCTGGCTGCGCGCGCGCCAGCAGGTCGCACGCCTGGACGAGCAAAGCGCGGCACTTGCGCAAATTCGCGCCGCTGTGGCCAAGCGCGTGCGCGCCGGCGACGCCAGTGCCCTGGAGCTCGTTCAGGCAGACGCGGCGCTGGCCACGGTGGCGGCAGCGACCGCGCGTGCGCGTAGCGACGAAGCCCTGCGGCGCACCGAACTGGCGCAGCATTATCCCGGACTGTCCCTGCCGCCGGCGCCGTCCTTGCCGGCTCCCGCCGTGGTGGAGGGTGATATGTCCGCCTGGCGCGAACGGGTGTTCACGCACAACCACGAACTGGCGCGCGCGCGTGCCGAGAGCGAACGGGCGCGCCTGGCGCTCAAGCGCAGCGAAGCCGATCGCGTGCCCGACCCCACCGTGGGGGTGCATTATGGTTCCGAACGCGGCGGCGCGGAGCGCCTCGTCGGCCTGAGCGTTTCGGTGCCCCTGCCGGGTACCCAGCGTGGCTACCGGGTGGATCGCGCCCTGGCGGAGAACCGCATGGCAAGCGAGCGCGAGCGCGCCGTGCAGGTGCGTCTGGAGACTCAGGCGCGCGTCAACTTCGAGAATGCGCAGGGCAGCTACGCCAGTTGGCAGGCCGCGCAGCAGGCGGCCGACAGCCTGCATACGCAGGCGCTCAAGCTGGCCCGCGCCCAGGCCTTGGGCGAGGCCGGCATCGCCGAGGTGCTGCTGGCGCGGCGCCAGTATCTGGAAGCCGCCCTAAGTGCGGATCAGGCGCGCGGCGATGCCTGGGAGGCGCGCTACCGTCTGATGCTGGACGCCCACGAACTATGGCCTTTTCATGTCGAAGAGGAAGGAACACTCGTTGACGGTAAATAATTGCCATCGTTACCATACTCGGCAGGACATTGCAGAAGTGAAGGGCGAGATGGTCGACGAGTGCTTCCGGGAATTTGCTGCGCGCATGCAGGCCGTCGGCCGTCAGTTTCCCGGCCTGCCGCGCCAGGAAGTGATGCTCATCCGCCTGGCGCACCTGGTGTACAAGCGCCTGGAAGAGGTCATTAACCGCCATCTCGCACCCCATGACCTGAACAGTTCGCAATGGATCGCGCTCATCCTCATCTACTCCAGCGCCCAAGGCGAGATTTTGCCCAGCGAGATCAGCCACATCGCCGATTCTTCGCGCACCAATGTCACGCGCCTGGTGGACGAGTTGGTGGCCAAGGGCTGGGTCAGCCGCACCCACAACCAGGAGGATCGGCGCAAGATCACCTTGGCGCTCACGGCCACGGGGGCAGCGCTGGTGGAAAAGGTCTTGCCCTCGCTGTGGGAGGTCTACCGCAAGCTATGGGCGCCTTTCAGCGCCGAGGAGATGGCGCAGTTGGAGCAGTTGCAGCGCAAGCTGCTGCAGTCCCTGGGGGACTGCTGAGGGGCCGCGCAGGCTTCAGAGATTCTTTTCTTTGTAGTCGCACAAGTCGGCGATGAGGCACTGCCCGCACAGCGGCTTGCGCGCGCGGCAGACATAGCGTCCGTGCAGGATGAGCCAGTGGTGCGCATCCTGCAGGAATTCCTTGGGCACGAAGCGCAGCAGCTTGCGCTCCACTTCCAGCGGCGTCTTGCCGGGGGCCAGGCCGGTGCGGTTGGCGACGCGGAAGATGTGGGTGTCCACCGCCAGGGTGGCGTGGCCGAAAGCGGTGTTGAGCACGACATTCGCGGTCTTGCGCCCCACGCCCGGCAGCGCTTCCAGGCTCGTGCGATCGGAGGGCACGGCACTGCCATGGCGTTCGATGAGCAGGCGGCAGGTCTGGACCAGATGGCGCGCCTTGCTGCGGAACAGTCCTATAGTTTTGATGTATTCGGCCAGGCCATCCTCGCCCAGGGCGAGCATCTTTTCCGGGCTGTCGGCCACCGCAAAGAGCTTGCGCGTGGCCAGGTTGACGCCGCGGTCGGTAGCCTGGGCCGAGAGCACCACCGCCACCAGAAGCTCGAAAGGGCTGCGGTATTCCAGCTCGGTGGCGGGCCGGGGATTGGCGGCCTTGAGGCGTTCGAAGATTTCGCGGCGCTTGGCGGGATTCAAGGCGCTCTCAGGAGTGGCGGAACCAGCCGATCTCCGGCGGCGCCTGCCGCGGTTGTTGCGCCGCGGTTGCCTTCAACGTTTCCAGCATCGCATGATGGTTGGCTTCCAGCTTGTGCAGGGCGTCCTGGTCCAGGCGCGGCAGCAGGTTGCCCTTGATGAATTCTCCCAAATCGGTCAACGCCGTGGCCCACAGGCCTTGGCGCAGATGGAAGTCGGCATGGGCATGCTGGCCGTAAGGAAAGCGGGAAAACTCGTGGCCCTTGGCGGCCTTGAGGCCGGGGTCCTTCGTAACCATGGTCTTGGCCCAGTCGTACCACCATTTGTAGTAGCGCTCCTGCAGCGCAGGGCCGAGCTTGTGGCGCTCATAGAAGAAGAACATGCTGACGCGGCTGCTATGGCCGCTGAAGGGAAAATGGCCTGCCATGGTGCCTCCTGGTCGTTGACGGATCAGTCCTGTTCGCGCAATGCGTGCCGCAAGGCGCGCTGCTGCTCCTGGCGGCGCGCGCCGGGTCCTTTGGCATGGCTGCCGCCGTGTCGCTTGCCGGCCAGCATGGCATAGGGGTTGCGCGGCTTGAGCCCGTGTTTGGCGGCGTGTTTCATGCGGCGTGGCCGGGCACGCTGCAGTGGCCCGCGGCAAGCGGCTCGCTGTCCCCGGCGAAGCGCTCATTCAGCCAGTTGCGCGCGGCGATGAGCAGGCCCAGGCCCATGAACGCGCCGGGCGGCAGCACGGCGAGCAGGAAGCCGCGATAATCGGGAATCACGGTGATGACCCAGTGCTTGGCCATGGGCCCAAGCGCGAGATCGATGCCGGAGAAGAGCGTGCCCTTGCCGACGATTTCGCGCAGCGCTCCCAGGGTGGCGAGCACCAGGGTGAGCCCCAGGCCCATGAAGGCGCCGTCCAGCATGGCGGGCAGGGCGCGGTTTTTGGCGGCGAAGGCCTCCACGCGCGCGAGCACGATGCAGTTGGTGGTGATGAGCGGGATGAAGATGCCCAGTACCAGATAAAGCGGGTGGACATAGGCGTTCATGAGCAGGTCGATGAGCGTGACCAACCCGGCGATGATGAAAATGAACACCGGGATGCGGATTTCGTGCGGCGCCAGATTGCGCACCAACGATACCGCCAGGTTGGAACCCGACATGACGAAGGTAGTGGCGATGCCCAGGCCCAGGGCATTAACTACAGAATTGCTCACCGCCAGCAGCGGGCACATGCCCAAAATCTGCACCAGGCCGGTATTCTGTTTCCACAGGCCGTTGCGGACGATGGCGACAAATTCGCTGCGGGTCATGATCTGCCTTGGTTTTGCGCGGGCGCGTAGAGTTCCCGGCGGTGCAGCGCGACATATTGCAGGGCATGGTGCACCGCCGCCACGACGGCACGCGGCGTGATGGTGGCGCCGGTGACGTAGGTGAATATACCGCCATCCTTGCGCACCCGCCAGAGCGGGCCGGCCGGATCGGCGAGCGATTTGCCCTGGAACTGGTCGATCCAGTCGCCATGGGATTTTTCGATGTAATCGCCCAGCCCCGGCGTCTCATGGCTTTCGGTCACCCGTACGCCCAGCACGCGGCCCTGGGTATCCACGCCCATGAGCAGCCCGATGGGGCCGCCGTAGCCGTCCGGGGCGACGAAGCTCAGCACGGCGCCGACCGCCTGGCCGTGGCGGCGGGCGATCCAGGCGCTGGCCGGTTGCGTGCTGCCCAGGAGCGGATCGGGCGGCAGGGTGATGCGCGATTCCACCAGGTTGTTGTCGTACAGGCGCGCCGGCATCACCTGGTCCAGCAGTTTCAATTCCTCCGCTTCCTGGTTTTGCGCGATGATGCGGTGCGCGCCTTGATAGGTGCCTGCCAGCAGAGCGGTGCCGGCGAGCGCGAACAGGGCCATCACCACGGCGTTGCGCAGGGCATTCCGGCGTGCCCCCCTCATGCGTCGTCCCCGCCATGGCCGAACACCTTGGGCTGGGTGTGCGCATCGATGAGCGGCACGCAGATGTTCATGAGCAGGATGGAGAAGGCCACGCCGTCCGGATAGCCTCCCAGGATGCGGATGAGCACGGTGAGAAATCCTGCACAGGCGGCGAAGATGAGCTTGCCGCGCGGCGTGGTCGCGCCGGTGACCGGGTCGGTGGCTATGAAGAAGGCAGCCAGCATGGTGCTCGGGGCGGCCAGATGGAACCAGGGGCCGGCGTAGTGATCGACGTCGTAGATGTGGAACACGCCGGCGGTCAGGCCGACCGCGGCCAGATAGGCCAGCGGCACATGCCAGGTGATGACCTTGCGCGCCAGCAGCAGCGCGCCGCCCAGCAGATAGGCGGCAGCGATCAGCTCGAAGCCCTTGCCGCCGAGATGGCCGAACAGCGGCTGG
>JAJZSR010000021.1 GCA_021849595.1 Pseudomonadota bacterium
ATCTGTATGGAGCGGGTCAAGCAGATTCTGATCCGCGCCGGCAGCATGGAGAAAGTGCAACTCGCTGGTCTGCGCGCCGACCGCAAGCCCGTCTTCGCGGGCGGCCTGGCCATTATGTTGGGGGTGTTCGCGGAACTGGGCATCAAGCGCATGCAGACGGCCGAGGGCGCGCTGCGCGAAGGCATCCTGTACGACCTGTTGGGGCGCTTCCACGAGGCCGACATGCGCGAGGCCACGGTCAAGGAGTTCCTGCGCCGCTACCACGTGGATCTGCGCCAAGCGCAGCGGGTGGCGGCCCTGGCCGAGCGCTTTTTCGACCAGATCGCGCCCGCCATCAAGGGCGACGTCAAAGAAGCGCACCGCTTTCTGCAGTGGGCGGCCCTGCTGCACGAAGTCGGCATCAGCGTCGCGCACTCGGGCTATCACAAGCATGGCGCCTATATCCTGCAAAACGCCGACATGCCGGGATTTTCCCGGCGCGATCAGGCGCGCCTCGCACTGCTGGTGCGCAGCCAGCGCGGCGGCCTGGCGAAAATCCCTGCCTTCCAGCCGGCCAGCCCGGACGCGGCGGATGCCGACGACCGCCTGCTGGTGCAATGCCTACGCCTGGCCGTGGCCTTCTGCCGCAGCCGGCGCGAGCCCGAAATCCCTGGCAGCTTCATCCTCGAATGCGGCGTCAAGGGCTGCCGGCTGGCGCTCGACAGTGCCTGGCTGGAGGGACATGCCCTGGCCCAGACGGCGCTGGCCGAAGAGGCCGAGGACTGGGAAGACAGCGGCTACGGCTTTCGCCTCAAAGCCGTTTGAGGTCGGCAAAACGCTGATTGAGCGCTTGCGGGTCGGTTCCCATATGGTTACAAAGCCGGCCTGTCCCTCGTTATTTCGCTTACGCCAACCTGTTTCATAACAAGTCAAAAAGCGGCCGTGGGGCAGGTTAACGCAAGCGCGCCGGTGGCGTGAGGGAAACGCCCTGATGCGTGGCAAATGGCTGGTCAGGCTGGCCCGAAGTCCATATAAACAATTGATTGTTGATTTAAGTCCATATTTGGACTATTTTGGGCATGTAGAACTCTCAGGAACGCAACATGCCACCCCTAGCAAGCGTCCCGCAACCTAAAACCCGGACTGTCGCGGTCCGGCCTACCGGCAAGGAAATGTCCGCTGCCGGTTTGCGGGCGTTTTTCAACATCGCCCAGGCTTGGCAACTGTCCGCCGAGGCGCAAATGGTGTTGCTGGGCGCTCCCGGCCGCTCGACCTTTTTCAAGTGGAAAGCTCATCCGCAATCCGCCGATCTCAAGCGCGACACCCTGGAACGCCTGTCCTACATTCTGGGCATCTACAAGGCCTTGCAAATTTTGCTGCCGGATTCGGCCGCCGCCGATGCCTGGGTGAAAAAGCCCAACAATGCCCCGCTGTTCGGCGGCAGGAGCGCCTTGGAACGCATGCTGGGCGGCAACATCGGCGACCTCCTGGCCGTGCGCCAGTACCTCGACGCCCGGCGCGGGGGCTGGGGTTGAACTATCCGCGCGTCGCGCTGACCTGGAACCCTGCCTATCGCGTCATTCCCAGCCGCTTTCCGGCCATCGGCCTGTTCGAGCGCGTGGCGAGCGCGGAGGATTTCGATGCCCTCTACGCTCTGGAGTCCATGACCAACGACCGTATCCGCGACGAAGTCGGCGACATCGGCCTCGTGCCGGCGGCGGAGCGCAAGTTCGGCCCCGGCAGCAGCCCCATCATGGCGGCCTTCACCCACCTCAACCCGCAGGGCAGCCGCTTCAGCGATGGAACCTATGGGGTGTTCTACTGCGCCCGGGAGCGGGATACCGCTATCCATGAAAGCCGCCACCACTCGGGCCTGTTCATGCACGCAACCCAAGAGCCGCCCATGCGCCTGCAAATGCGCCTGTACGCCGTGGAAGTGTCAGGTGAAGTGGTGGATTTGCGCGCCGCTGCTCAAGCCGAACCACGTATCATCGACCCTGACGATTACGGTTACGCCCAGGGCCTGGGCCGCAAACTCCGGGAGCAAAACACCCGGGGCATCCTCTACCCCTCCGTACGACATCCCGGCAGCGAATGCCTGGCTGCCCTGCGCACGGGCATTTTGAACAACTGCCGGCACTCGGCCTACCTGGAATACAACTGGAACGGGTGGGCGATAGACGCGGTGTTCGAGGTCAATCGACTGCTTTGATCCGGTTACGTTTACGCCAAGGAAGCGCGCTTCAACCCAGATTGTCCATTAGGACGCGTGCCGCCAGGGCCCGCGTGGGCTAAAGGCGCAGCAAAGGTCGGCATGCTTGGATTCTCCATGGTCGGCCCCCAAAGGTTAGTGCCGGTCTAATGGATAATCTGGGTTCAAGACTGCTTGAGTTTGAGCAATTCTTCCTGCGCCACATAAGGCGCGCCGCGCCCCCGGTGGTGCCGCCAACCGCCGTCCGGCTGCATTTCCCAGGCTTGGCGGTTGTCGCGCAGATAAGGCTTGAGGCCTTCGTTGATGACGCGCCGTTTTAGTTTCGGATTCAGCACCGGGAAGCAGGTTTCGATGCGGCGGAAGAAATTGCGATCCATCCAGTCCGCACTCGCCAGATAGACTTCCTCGGCGCCGCCGTTGCGGAAATAGAACACGCGCGTGTGCTCCAGGAAGCGTCCGACCACGGAGCGCACGCGAATGTTGTCGGACAGCCCCGGCACCCCAGGACGCAAGGCGCATACGCCGCGCACGATGAGATCGATGTGTACGCCGGCCTGCGAGGCGTCATAGAGCGCGGCGATGACATGCGGTTCCAGCAGGGCGTTCATCTTGGCGATGATGGCGCCGCGTTGGCCTGCCGCGGCATGCCGGACCTCGCGCTCGATGGCGGCGATGACCTGGGCATGGAGGGTGAAGGGCGATTGCCACAGGCGCGTGAGCTTGCCGGCGCGTCCCAGGCCGGTGAGTTGCACGAACAGGCTGTTGACGTCGGCCGTGATTTCCTCGTCTGCGGTGAGCAGGCCGAAGTCGGTGTAAAGCCGCGCGGTCTTGTGGTTGTAGTTGCCTGTGCCCAGGTGAGCATAGCGTCTGAGGCCGCCATCCTCGCGCCGCACCACCAGGGCCATCTTGGCGTGCGTCTTGTGTCCCACTACGCCGTATACGACATGGGCGCCGGCCTCTTCCAACTGGGCCGCCCAGTTGATGTTGGCCTCCTCGTCGAAGCGTGCGAGCAGTTCCACCACCACCGTGACCTCCTTGCCGGCGCGGGCGGCGGTGATGAGCGCCTGCATGAGTTGGGAATCCGTGCCGGTGCGGTACACGGTCTGGCGGATGGCCAGCACGGCGGGATCGCGCGCCGCCTGTTCGATGAAGTCGATGACCGGCTGGAAGGATTCGAAGGGATGGTGCAGGAGGACGTCGCCCTTGCGGATCTGGGCGAACAGGTCGGCATCCTTGGCCAGTTGTTTGGGCAGGGCCGGGGAGAAGAGCGGATACTTGAGGTCGGGCCGCTCGACTCCGTCGGGCACCTGCATGAGGCGCACGAGATTCACCGGGCCCTGGGCCTGGTAGAGATCGTCCTCTTCCAGTTCGAATTGGGCGAGCAGGAAGCGCGCCGTTTCCAGGGGGCAGTTGTCCGCCACCTCCAGACGCACGGCGGCGCCGAAATGGCGGTGCGGCAGTTCGCCCTGCAGCGACTGGCGCAGATTCTTGGTTTCTTCCTCGTCGACGAAAAGATCAGAGTTGCGCGTGACGCGAAACTGGTAGCAGCCCTCCACCGTCATGCCCTCGAACAGCTCGCCCACATGGGCGTGCAGAATGGAGGACAGAAACACGAAGCCCCATTCGCAGCCGGCGACCTCGGGCGGCATGCGGATGAAGCGCGGCAGGGCGCGCGGTGCCTGCACTACGGCCATGCCGGTATTGCGGCCGAAGGCGTCGCGGCCGGTGAGTTCGACGATGAAATTGAGGCTCTTGTTCAGCACGCGCGGAAAAGGGTGGGCGGGGTCCAGGCCGATGGGTGTGAGCACCGGCATCAGCTCGCGGAAGAAATAGTCCGCGATCCAGGCTGCCTGCGCCTCGTTCCAATGCGTGCGGCGGATGAAGCGGATGTTCTCGCGCGCCAACGCCGGCAGGAGCTCCTGGTTGAGCAGGCGATACTGGCGCTCGACCAGCTCGTGCGCCAGGCGGGAGACGGCCTGGAAAGCCTGGCGCGGGGCCAGGCCGTCCGGGCTGGGAGTGGCTACGCCGGCCCGGATCTGCTCCTTCAGGCCCGCGACCCGTACCTCGAAGAATTCATCCAGATTGCTGGAAACGATGCACAAAAAGCGCAGGCGTTCAAGCAGGGGGGCTTGCGGGTCTTCGGCCTGGGCCAGTACGCGGCGCTGGAATTCGAGTATGCCTAGTTCGCGATTGATGAGTTGATCGGGCGCGGGTATTTTCATGGAAGTCTGCTTTTGCCGCGATGCTAACAAAGGCCTGCCCCAGCCCGCTACCTCGGCCACGCAACCATGGAAATCGAACTCAAGCTGTTTCTACCCGCGGGTGCGCGCGGGCTGCGCCGCCACGCCTTGTTGGAAGACGTTCGCCCGGTGCGCCGCCTGCTGCGCACGCTTTATTTCGATACCCCCGATTGGCGCCTGGCGCGCGATGGTGTGGCCCTGCGGGTGCGGCGCGAAGGGCGCGGCTGGGTACAGACCGTGAAGACGGAGGGACAAGGGGGCGGCGGATTGTCTGCCCGCTTGGAGGAAAGCACGGCGGTCGCCGGGCCGACTCCCGAAGCCGGGCGCATGCCTGCGCCTGCGGCGCGGCTCTGGGAAAAATTTGCCGGCGCGCTGGGTGTGCGTTTCGAGACGCGCTTCTGGCGCGATGCTTGGCACATCGCCCTGGAAGGCAGCGAGATCGAAGTCGCCCTGGATAGTGGCGCGATCCGGGCTCAGGAGCGCGAGGCGCCGCTATGTGAACTGGAATTGGAACTGAAATCGGGCGATGCCGCGGCGCTGTTCGAGGCTGCGCTGGCCCTGGCCGATGGCGCGCCGCTGTGGCCTTACGAGGCCAGCAAGGCGAGCCGCGGCGTGGCCCTGGCGCGCGGCGTGCCGATGGCGCCGGTCAAGGCTGCCGATTGCCTGCTCACGCCCGGACTGAGCGCGGCGCAAGCGTACAACGCGATTTGCCGCAACGCCTATGGCCATCTGCTGGCCAATCTGCCCGGCACGTTGGAGGGCCGCGACGACGAATATCTGCATCAGGCGCGCGTGGCCCTGCGCCGCCTGCGCGCCGCGTTCAGGCTGGGGCGCGAACTAGGCGGCCCCCCTGCGGCGACGCTGCAAGGTTTTGCCCACCTGGGCCGGCTGCTGGGGGAGGCGCGCGACTGGGACGTGCAGGGCGGTCTGGTGCTGCCGCAGGTTTTCGCGGCCTGGCCGGACGAGGCGGCCGCCGCCAGAGTGCGGGACGGCGCGGCGGTCTTGCGGCGCGAAGCCCATGCCGCCCTGGCCGAACATCTGCTGGCGCCGGAAACCACGCGCCTGCTGCTGACCTGCGCGCGCTGGCTTGCTCTGTCCCGGGCCGAATACCCGGATACCGACCTCGTGCCCTGGGCGCACCGTTGCCTCGACCGCTGCGGGCGCGAGGTGCATCGGCGTCTGGCACCGGCCTTGAGCGGCAGCGACGCGCAAATCCACGCCTTGCGCCTGGCAGTGAAGCGCCTGCGCTACGCCCTGGAATTCTTCCAAGGCGTTCTGGATAAGGACGCGCGCGCCTACGCCCGCCGCCTCGGGCGCCTGCAGGATGACCTTGGGCACTACAATGACTTGTGCGTTGCCGGTGCACGCTTGGAGCAGGCCGCGGCGCGGGCCGGCATCGCCGGGACCGAGTTCGCGGCCGGCTGGTTCGCCGCGCAAAAGGCTGCGCTGCGTGGCGCGTTGCGCCAAAGCGGCGAAGAACTGGGGCGCGCGCCGCTGCCTTGGTGACTCCCACGGCGAGGGATTTGCGATGTGGAAAGGGATGGCATGAACCTAATTCTATGGCGCCATGCCGAGGCCGAAGATGGTGCCGACGATCTGACGCGCGTCTTGACGCCGAAAGGCGAGCGCCAGGCGCACGCCGTGGGGAAATGGCTGCGCCGGCATTTGCCGGAAGGGACCCGTGTGCTGGTCAGCCCGGCCTTGCGCACACGCCAGACGGCACAGGCGCTGGGGTGGCCGTGGCAGGACGTCGCGGCCTTGGCGCCCGGCGCCAGTGCCGACCAGGTGTTGGCAGCGGCGGACTGGCCGCAAGCAGGGGGCTGCGTCCTGGTGGTGGGACATCAGCCCACGCTGGGCGAAGTCGCGGCGCAGCTATTGGGTGCGGCGCAGGGGCTGAACCTGCGCAAGGGCGGCATCCTGTGGTTTGAGCATCGGTTGCGCGACGGCGCGGCGCGCACCGATCTGCGCGCCGCCGTGGATGCCGGTCTGCTGGACTGATTAGAAGTCTGATGCGGGTCGCGGCGCGCCGGGATGGATGTAGGCCCAGCCCTGCGCTTCGCGCAGCGTGATTTCCCCCATGCCCGAGGGCACGACGGTGATGAAGGGATAAAGGTCGCTGCGATCCACGTGCAGCTCTTTAAGGGTATTCGCGCACTGGGCCAGGATGACGCCTTCCTCCTGCAGTTTCTTGAGGCGCTCTTCGAAGCCGTTGCCCTTCACGTAGACATCGAAGCCCTTGCTGTTGGCGACCAGCTCGACTGTGATATGGCCCTTGAGACGCGGGTCGTTGACCAGGTTCTCGATGTTGGTGAGCGTTTTCTTGATGGCGGCCTGGCCGCCGCTGTCGAGCTGCACGACGGCGCCGTAATGCATGCCCGGTTTGGGCTCCGCCGGCGCCTTGGCGATGGCGGCGGCGCCGGCCTGCTGGCTGGCGGCGACGAGCGCCAGCGCGCCCAGGACGGCACGCAGGCCATGGCCCAGGCGGCGGGCAGGGGAACGGTGGGAATGGGATTGGGGCATGGTGGTCTCCTCGTTGCGGTTTTGGTAGCTGTCTTCATGATCGACGGGCACGGTGGCCGTGGGCGCGAGTAGCGCGTCCCCGCGAAGCCGGTGGCGCATGACCTTTGCCGCAGGGGTGCCCGCTTTAGCGACACTTTATTCCTGCCCGGCCGCCTTGCCAGCCGGTATTTTCATACTCTCGGCCGCGCGTACCGCGGCCAGCAGGTGCGTGCGGCTGCAGGGTTTGCCCAGCACGGCATCGGCGCCGGCCCGCAGCGCATGCGCCAGGAAATCCGGGCCGCACTCCGCGCTGACCATGAGTACGGGGAGCCCGGTCAGATGCGGCTCGCGGCGCACCCGGCGGATCAAGGCCAAGCCGTCCAGACCGGGCATGACGCAGTCGGTGATGAGCCCCCCCCAGCGTTGGCGCGCCAGCAGTTTCCAGGCCTCACCGCCATCCGCCGCGCACAGGACGGGCGTTCCGGCGCGGCGCAGCCAGTGGCCCAGCAGGCGGCGCAGAGGGTAAAAATCGTCCACCACCAGCCAGGTTTCGGCCGCGCGCGGGGCTATAATGGTTCGCGTTTGCATAGCACATGCTTACGGACGAAACCGACATGAAGCGTAGGGGGAGACGCATCACGCATGGCCGCTAATGTCCCGATGCGAGCCGGATTGCGCGAGGCATGGCGGGCCATCCCCCGCAGCCGGCGTTGGCTGGCCATCCTGGTGGCGGTTGCTGCGTTGTCGTGGGCGGCGTCCTACTGGGTGGTGCATTCGCCTGCACACTATGCAGTGCTGTACCGCCAGCTTACGCCGCGTCAGGGCGGTGAGGTGCTGCAGGCGCTGGATCGCCTGGCCATCCCTTACCGCGTGGCCGGCGACCAAATCCTGGTTCCCGACAATCGGCTCAGCGTGGCGCGCATGCGCCTGGCGGCCGAGGGGCTGCCGCGCCAGGCGCAGGAAGCGGCGGCGCCTGCGCTGCCCTGGCTCATGGAACCGCGCTGGCGCCAGCAGCTCGATTACCAGCATGCGATGGAGCGTCGCGCCGAAAGCGCGCTGCTTGCGCTGGCCTACGTCGGCAGCGCGCAGGTGCACTTGACCCTCCCGCCGGCCAGCCCTTTTCTGCGCCAACCGGCTATCCCGCCGAGTGCGGCCGCTGTGGTGCAGTTCAAATCCGGCCTACCTGACGAGAGCCAGATCGAGGCCCTGCGCGAACTGGTGGCTGCGGCGGTGCCGGGCCTCGCTCCGGAACAGGTGAGCGTGCTGGAGCCCGACGGCAACGTGTTGGCCTTGGGCCAAGGCACGGCGCGCGCGGGCGTGGGCGCGATGGAAAGCCGGCTGAACCTGCGCCTGCAGCAGCTTTTGCTGCCCTGGCTAGGGCAGGGAAAAGTGAAAACCCGAGTGACGGTGGTACCCCAGGCCGCAGACCAGCAGGGCAGCGTCGCGCCGCCGCGCATTTCCGCGCTGGTGCTGGTGGATGCCGATGCCTATCCGCGCTGGGACACGGCGCAGGCGGACCGGTTGCGCGCGCTCGCGGCCCAGGGTCTGGGCGACGCCGCAGCGGTGCAAATTCTTTTGTTGCCTTTCCATGCGACCGTTGCGGCGCCGCCCGCGCCGCCCGCGGCAGCCGCGCCCACACCGCGGGCCCGTTCCGTGCGGGCCTGGTCGCTCCCGGCGGCTCTGGCGGCGCTCGCTTTGGCGATCCTCTTTTTGTTCTGGCGGCTGCGTCGCCCGGCCAAGGTGGCGGCAGTGCATGATTTTGATGCACTGCTCGGCCAGGCGCGCGCACTGGCCGCGCGCGAACCCGACCGCGCCGCCTGCGTGTTGCGCGCCTGGCTGGAGCGCGCGGATGCCCTGCCCAGAGCCGCCACTCTGCTGCTGGCGCTGGGGGAAGATGCGGCCGCGCAGGTGTTGCGCCGGCTGGCTCCCGCCGCGGTCACGCAACTGACCCATGCACTGCGTGCGAGCCAGCCTTTGACGCGCGATGCGCTGCGTCCGGTGCTGGCCGAATTCGACGCCGAAGCGGCGCGCCAGACCGGCTTGGGCGCGGAGCCGGAAGCTTTCCTCGGACGCGCTCTGAGCCAGGCGCTGGGGGCGGAAACCGCGGCGCGGCTGTTGAGCCGCAATCTTGAATTGGGCGGCTTCAGGCAACTGGGCTGGCTGGCGCCGGAGGAAGTGGCGGGTTTGCTGGCAGACGAGCCCCCTGCCGTATTGGCAACGGTGCTGGCGCATCTGGAGCGCGAGCAGGCGGCGCGTGTGCTCGCCCTGCTGCCGGTCGAACGGCAGGAAGAGACTTTGCTTGCGCTGACGCGTGGCCAGGCGCTGGAAGCCGACGCCCTGGCAGAACTCGATGCCTGGCTGCGCGAGCGTCTGGCACGTCGGGATGAGGCGGAAGCCGCCAGCGGCGAACAGGTTGCCGGTGATCTGCTCCTGCGCCTGCCGCCGCCGGTCGGTCGTCGTCTGGTGGAAGGCCTGGCGCAAAAATCCCCGGCGTTGGCGCGCAGCCTGGAGGCCGAAGTCCTGCAGTTCGCCGACCTGGCGCGCCTGGATCCGGCGTCGCGCGTGGAGTTCTTCAAATCCGTGCCGGCGCGCAGCCTGTTGCTGGCCTTGAAGGGCGCCGATCCGGGCTTGGCGGAGAGCCTCACCCGCGGCATGACCGACACCGCCGCGCGTCGGCTCAAGGACGACTTGACGGCCTTGGGGCCGGTCAAGGTGACGGACATCCAGCAGGCGCAGGCCGAAGTGCTGGCGCTGCTGCGCGCCCAAGTGGGTGCCGGCGCGGTATTCCTAAAAACGGCGGAGGCGGGGATATGAACGAGCGCGACGATCTCAGCGCCTTCGAGAAATGGGAGGTCGTGGAAGCGGTGCCGGCCGTGCCGGAAGACGACGAAACCCGCCGTCAGCGTCTGCAACAGGAGGCCGCGGACGTCCGCGAGGCGGCGCGCGCTCAGGGTCATGCCGCAGGACTGGAGGAGGGGCGGCGCGCGGGACAGAGCGATTGTGCGCGCGTCAAAGATTTGCTGGCCAGCCTGGGTTCGGAGCTGGAAAGCCTGGATTTCCGCATCGCCGATCTGGTGCTGGAATTGGCCCTGGACGTGGCGCATCAAGTGGTCGCCGGCGAGCTGTCGGTGCGCCCGGAGCGCATCCTCGAAGTGGTCAACCTGGCACTCAAGCAGCTCACCGAAACCACCCAGGAGGCGCGCCTGCTGCTGCATCCGGAGGATGCCGCGCTGGTGCGCCCGCAGCTTGAAGGCGTGCTGGACCGCAACCGCCTGCGCATCGTCGAGGACGTGCGCATCGAGCGCGGCGGCTGCCTGATCGAGACGCCGCTGGGCGACGTCGATGCCACGCTCAGCACACGCTGGCGCCAAGTGGTGCAGGTGCTGGGTTCCAACCGCCAATGGCTGGATTGACGCTCATGGCGACGCTCGTGCACGGAAAGGATTGAATGGATCGCGCCGTGCGCTACCGTGAATATCTGGCGGACTGCCGGCGCGCAGTTGCCATGGCCGAGCCGCTCGCCGCCAGCGGGCGCCTCACGCGCGTGGCGGGCCTGGTGATGGAAGCCGTGGGCCTGCGCCTGCCCATAGGCGCGCAATGCCTGGTGCAGGTGCAGGGCGGCCAGCAGGTCGATGCCGAAGTCGTGGGCTTTGCCGGCGATCGCCTGTACCTCATGCCCAGCACGGACATCTACGGCGTCATGCCGGGCGCCCGCGTGGTGCCGGAGAATCCGCTGGCACAGGTGCCGCCGCGTTTCGGCACGCGCTATGTGCCGCGCCGGCGCGCCCAGGATCGCGTGCGCCAGGTGCCCGTGGGTCCGGAACTGCTGGGCCGCGTGCTGGACGGCGGGGGACGCCCGCTGGACGGCCAGGGCCCGCTCGATCTGGAACGGCGCGTGCCGCTGTATTCGCGCCCGGTCAATCCGCTCGACCGCGCGCCCATACGCCAGCCGCTCGACGTCGGTGTGCGTGCCATCAACGGCCTGTTCACCGTGGGCCGCGGTCAGCGCCTGGGGCTGTTCGCCGGCAGCGGCGTGGGCAAGAGCATGCTGCTGGGGATGATGGCGCGCTACACGGAGGCGGACGTCGTCGTGGTGGCGCTCATCGGCGAGCGCGGGCGCGAGGTGCGCGAGTTCATCCACCACAACCTGGGCAAGGAAGGCATGCAGCGCGCCGTGGTGGTCGCCGCGCCGGCCGATGTGCCGCCGCTCATGCGTCTGAATGGCGCGGCCTATGCCCTGGCCATCGCGGAGTATTTCCGCGACCAGGGGCGCCAGGTGCTGCTCATCATGGATTCGCTTACGCGCTATGCCATGGCGCAGCGCGAGGTGGCCCTCGCCATCGGCGAGCCGCCGGCCACGCGCGGCTATCCGCCTTCGGTGTTCGCGCGCTTGCCACAGTTGGCGGAGCGCGCGGGCAACGGCAAAAGCGGCGGTGGCTCCATCACCGCGTTTTTCACCGTGCTCATGGAAGGGGACGACCAGCAGGACCCGATCGCCGACGCCGCGCGTGCCATCCTCGACGGCCACATCGTGCTGTCGCGCGATCTCGCCGACGCCGGCATCTATCCCGCCATCGATGTCGAATCGTCCATCAGCCGGGCGTTGCCGGATCTGGCGGGCGAGGACGACATGACGCGCATCCGCCGCTTCCGCTACCTGTATTCGCGTTATCAGAAAGGCCGCGATCTGCTCGCGGTGGGCGCCTATGTGCCGGGGGCCGATGCCGTGCTGGACGAGGCGGTCAAGCTGCATCCCCGCCTGCAGGCTTACCTGGCCCAGGATTGGCGCAGTGCGGCGGATCTTGCCGAGGCGCGGCAAGGCCTGGCGCAGATATTCGCCTGACATGGCCGCCTTCCCTTTGCAAAGTGTGCTCGATCTGGCCGAACGGCGCGCCGAAGGCCGCGTGCGCTTGGTGCGGATGGCCCATGGCGAATGGCTGCTGGCGCGCGCGCGCCTGGTGCGCCTGGAGGACGAGTTGGAGCGTTATCGGCAGGCTTTCCAGCAGGCTGCCGGCGGCGTCGGCGACGGCGGCCTGTGGCGCGAGGGTGCCGTACATCTGCAAGAACTCGGGCGGCGCCGGGCAGAGGGCCGCGGCGCCGTCGAGCAGCGCCACGCGCTTTGGCAGACCGCCTTACAGGACTGGCGCGAGGAGAAACGGCGCGTGGATGCCCTGCGGGTGCTCAAGGAGCGCCATGAACGGCAGGAGGTGCGCCGGCGCGGCCGTCAGGAGGCCAAGTTGCACGATGAACTCGCGGCGCGCGCGGCGCAGTTGCGTGCCATGGTCGAAGGTTCCCAGGGAGGGAGCGCATGAACTTGAAGATGGCGCCTTTGAGCCCGGCCGAACGGGCTTTCCTGGTCGGCGGCGGTCTGGCGGATTTTGCCCAGGCACTGGGCCGCCACATGCATGTGCGTCTGCGCCAGGCCGTGCCGCGGGAGGCAGGCCTGCAGGTGACCTGGGTGGACAGCGACGACTTGGTCATGGCGGACGATTGGCTGGCCCTGGATGCGGCCCTGATCGGTGCTTGGGGCGAGGCGCGCTGGGGTATGGCCCTGGCGCCCGGTGCCGGAGGGTTTGCCGCGCGCGTGGCGGAGGATTTGCGTGCGCGCCTGAGCCGCGCCTATGCGCAGGCCTGGCTGGACGGCGGGGGAGAATTGCGCAGCCTGCATTATCGAGTCCAGTTGCGCGGCGCGGCCGGGGGCTGCCGCTTTAACCCGGCCGCCCTGGGCGACGCTTCCGCCCTGGCGCGCTGGGCGCAGGCCATGGCGGGCATGCCATGACGCGCGCGTCGCCCTACGCGCTGGCGGCACTCGCCGTCCCGGCGACTGCCCAGGCGGCCGGGCAAGGCGGCGGTTACGGCACGCTGGTGCTGTCTCTGCTGGTGGTGTTGGGAGTGTTCGTCGCCCTGGCCTGGCTGGCGCGCCGTTTCCTGCCCGCGGCCGGCGGACGCGGCGCCATGCGTGTGGTGGCGAGTCTGTCCCTGGGGGCGCGCGAGCGCATCGTCGTGGTCGAACTGGCGGGTGAGCGGTTGGTGTTGGGCGTGGGCGGGGGCCAGGTCAACCTCCTGGCGCGCCTGCCGGCCGCTGCCATGGCTTCCGGCCAAAACGGAGGGGACAAGGCGTGAGGATGCGCTGGTGGTTGGGCGTAGGCATGTTGGTGTTTTCAGTCGGCGCGTGGGCGGCGCAAGGGGATTTGCCGCTCTTCTCGGTGGCGGGGGCACGCATCGGCGTGGCGCCCGCGGCCTGGCCCTTTCTCGCCCTGTTCCCCTTCCTGCCGGCCCTGGCGCTGGCCTTCTCGGCCTTCACGCGCATCGCGGTGGTGCTGTTCCTGCTGCGCCAGGGCTTGGGCAGCGAGCATGCGCCGCCCAATGTGGTGCTGATCGGCCTGAGCCTGCTGCTCACTTGGTTCGTCATGACGCCCACCTTGAACCGCATCGACAGCGTGGCCTGGCAGCCCTACCAGCAAGGTGCCCTGGCGGCCCGGGCGGCCGCGAATGCAGCGGCAGTGCCGCTCAAGGAATTTATGCTGCGCCAGACGCGGCGCGAGGACTTGCAGCTGTTCCTGGGCCGGCCCGTGAGCGACGCGGACCTCAAGGCGCCGGCACAACTGCCCATGGACGCCCTGGCACCGGCGTTTTTCGTGAGCGAGCTGCAAACGGCTTTCCGGGTCGGCTTCATGGTGATCCTGCCTTTCCTCATCATCGATCTGGTGGTGTCCAGCGTGCTCATGGCGCTGGGCATGGTGATGGTGCCGCCGCAATTGGTGTCCTTCCCCATGAAGCTCATGCTGTTCGTGCTGGCCGACGGCTGGCACCTGCTGGCCGGCTCCCTGATCCAGAGTTTCTGAAATGGGCGACCTGCTGCAACAAGCCCTCTGGCTCGCCTTCTGGATCTCCCTGCCCCTGCTCGGGGCCGCCCTGGTCACGGCGCTGGTCGTGAGCCTGTTCCAGGCCGCCACGCAAATTCTCGAACCCACCCTGTCCTTCGTGCCCAAGCTCATCCTGGTGGCCCTGCTGATCGCGCTCCTGGGTGCTTGGATGGGCGACCGGCTGGTGGATTTCGCCCAGGAGGTGTGGGGGCACTGGGCCGCCTGGCTGGACTGATGGAAGGGGTGCTGTGGCTTTACGCCTGGGCCCGCTTCGCGGGCTGGGCGAGCCTCGATCCCGTGCTGGGCGCGGCGCGCCTGCCGTGGTTCTTGCGGCTGGGCTTGGCGGGCGCCCTCGCCGCGGTTACGCCTTCGCTGGCCGGCCAGGTTCCGGCGCCGCTGACCGTGCCGGGAGGGCTGGCCCTGGCGCTGGAGTTTCTGCTCGGCGCCAGTTTTTCCCTGGTGCTGCGCATTCTTCTCGGCGCGGCGCAAACGGCGCTGGCCTGGGGTGTGCAGGCTGCCGGCTGGGGCAGCCTCGCGGCCTATGCGCCCGAGGCGCCGGCAGGCACTGCCATGCTGCGGCGCCTGGGTTTCTGGCTTGCGCTGTTGGTCTTCCTGGGCGCGCATGGTGAAGCCCTGCTGGTGCAGGCCCTGCTCAAAAGCCTGAGCGCCCTGCCGCCGGGCCACTGGGCCTGGGCGCAAGCGGCGGACGCGCCGCGCCTGGGTGCGGTTTTCTTCACCCTGGCGCTGCAATTGGCCTTGCCCTGGCTGGCGCTTGGACTCATGGCGCAGATGGCCTTCGCCGTGCTGAGCCGCCTCCTGCCGGGCGTGGACGCCTATGCCCACGGCTATGCCTGGCTGGCCCTGGTCTTGCTGTTCTCGCTCGCCTGGCTGCTGCCGGGTCTGCTGCAGGCGCTGCCGCACGCGCTGTCGCAGGTAGCCTCGTTTTGGCCCGCGACATTGCGCTGAGCTTTCGGCTTGCGGTCGTATCCTTTACACTTCAAGTTTTTATGCGCACGCGCTGCGCTCGGCACGATAAGATGATCAAGGGCAGTTTGGTGGCCGTCGTTACCCCCATGCACGCGGACGGCGGGCTGGATTCGGATGCGCTGCGCCGCCTGGTGGACTGGCATGCGCAGCAGGGCAGCGACGGCCTCGTGGTAGTGGGCACCACCGGGGAATCGCCCACGGTGAATTTCGACGAGCACTGCGAAATCCTGCGCGTGAGCGTGGCGCAGGCGGCCGGGCGCCTGCCCGTCATCGCCGGCACTGGCGCGAACGCCACGACCGAAGCCATCGAGCTGGCGCGCTGCGCCAAAGCGGCCGGCGCCGCCGCCACGCTCTCGGTGACGCCCTACTACAACAAGCCTACCCAGGAAGGCTTGTACCGCCACTTCCGCGCCATCGCCGAGGCGGTGGACATCCCCCTGATCCTCTACAACGTGCCCGGGCGCACGGGTGTTGATCTGACCAACGACACCGCCCTGCGTCTGGCCGAGGTGCCGGGCATCGTCGGCATCAAGGACGCCACCGGCAGCATCGAGCGTGCGACCGACCTGATCCGCCGCGCCCCGGCAGGCTTCGCGCTCTACAGCGGCGACGACGCCAGCGCGCTGGCTTTCATGCTGCTGGGCGGGCATGGCGTGATTTCGGTGACCGCCAACGTCGCGCCCCGGCTGATGCACGACATGTGCGCCGCCGCCCTGGCGGGTGACCTGACGCGCGCGCGCTCGATCAACGAACGCTTGTTCCTGCTCCACACCAAGCTGTTCGTGGAAGCCAATCCCATCCCCGTGAAATGGGCCTGCGCCGAACTGGGCTTGATCGAGCCCGGCTTGCGTCTGCCGCTCACACCGCTGTCCTCTCAGCATTACGACACCCTGCGCGCCGCGCTGGCGCACGCAGGCTTAAGGCAAGGAGATCGCTGAATGCGTTTGTCGTCTCTGGCCGCCGCGGCCCTGGTATTGGCCCTAGGCGGTTGTAGTTCCCTGGGCATCCTGGAAAACAAGAAGGTGGATTACAAATCCCAGGGCAAGATAGAAAACACCCTGGAGATGCCGCCGGATTTGATCGGCCCGCAGGGCGATGGCCGCTATGCCCTGCCTGCCGGCGCCGCCAGCACTTATTCGGCCTATGCCCAGGGTGCCCAGGTGCAGGCTTCGCAGGATGAGCAGACTGTGCTGCCCAAGACCACGGGCATCCGTCTGGAGCGTTCCGGCACCGAAACCTGGCTGGTGGTGGATCAGAGTCCGGAAGAAATCTGGCCCAAGCTGGTCGATTTTTGGCAGGGCATGGGTTTCATGCTGGAAAAGAACGACCCCCGCACCGGCGTTATGCAGACCGGCTGGGCGGAAAACCGTGCCAACATTCCGCAGGATTTCATCCGCCGTTACTTGGGCAAGGTGTTTGACGGCATGTATTCCACGCCTTACCGCGACCGCTTCCGCACCTGGGTCGAGCGCGATCCCAAGGGAGGTACGGACGTCTTCGTCAGCCATGAAGGGGTGCAGGAGGTCTACACCAGTTCCGGCCAGGATCAGACCAAATGGGAGCCGTCCCCGCCCAATCCGGGGCTGGTGGTGGAAATGCAGCGCCGCCTGATGACCTTCCTGGGCGTGCCCAAGGAGCAGGCTCAACAGGCGCTCGCGCAGGCGCCCAAGCCCGACCGCGCTCAGATCGTCGACAGCGGGCCCAATGCGCCGACGCTCGTGGTGGACGACAACCTCGATACCGCCTGGCAGCGCGTGGGCGTGGCGCTGGACCGCATCGGCTTCGTGGTGGAAGACCGCGATCGCCAGAAGGGGCTTTATTACGTGCGCTACATCGACCCGGCCGCCGCGCAGGGGAGCAAGCCGAGCTGGTTCTCCAAGCTGGCCTTCTGGCGCAGCAGCAAACCCAAGACCACGCCGCAGATCCACATCCTGGTAAATGCGCAGGGCAACGACAAAACCTTGGTGAGCGTGCTGCCCGGCGTCGCGGGTGCGGTGGTCGAGCCCCATACGCGGCAGCAGATCATCAGCCTGCTTTACCAGCAGTTGCGGTGAGCGGCGCGTGCGTTTCGCCTCCCTGGGGAGCGGCTCCGAAGGCAATGCCCTGGTGGTGGAGCGCGGCCGCACGCGCCTCATGGTGGACTGCGGCTTCGGCTTGGCCGACGCTTGCCGGCGGCTGGCGCGGCTGGCCGTCGTGCCGGACGAACTCAGTGCCATCCTGGTGACGCACGAGCATGGCGATCATCTGGGCGGCGTCGCGCGTTTGGCGCTCAAGTACGGCCTGCCGGTCTGGCTGTCGCATGGCACCTTGAGCCAGTGGCAGGTTGAGCGCCTGCCGCAGGTGGAAATTTTCGACAGCCACAGTTTATTCGCCATCGAGGAATTGCAAGTGCAGCCCTACCCCGTTCCCCATGACGCGCGCGAGCCGGCGCAGTTCGTGTTTTCGGACGGTGCGCGGCGCCTGGGCCTGCTCACCGATGCCGGCAGCGTCACGGCGCACATGGTGGACATGCTCTCCGGCCTCGATGCCCTGGTGCTGGAATGCAACCACGATGCCGGCATGCTCGCCGGCGGCCCGTATCCGCCCTTCCTCAAGCAGCGCGTGGGCGGCGCTTACGGCCATCTGGAAAACGGCCAGGCTGAGGATTTGCTCAAGCGGGTGGACCAAAGCCGGCTGCAGCACGTGGCGGCGGCGCATCTGTCCGCCACCAACAACACGCCCGAACTCGCGTGCGCGGCCTTGGCGCGCGCCCTGGGCTGCGCGCAGGACTGGGTGGCCACGGCGCGGCAGGACTCGGGCCTGTCCTGGCGGAGCATACAATGACCACATTCGCCGACCTCGGCCTGCGCGGCGAAATCCTGCGCGCGCTGGAAGACCTGGGCTACCGTGAGCCCACGCCCATCCAAGCCGCGGTGGTGCCCATCGCCCTGGCCGGGCGCGACGTCCTGGCCGCGGCGCAGACCGGCACCGGCAAGACCGCGGGCTTCGCCCTGCCCCTGATCGAGCAACTGGCGGTGCATGCCAATACCAGCACTTCCCCGGCGCGCCATCCTATACGCGCACTGATCCTGGCGCCCACGCGCGAGCTGGCCATCCAGGTGGAGGAAAGCGTGCGCGCCTATTGCAAGCACCTGCCGCTGCGCTCGCTGGTGGTCTATGGCGGCGTCAACATCGACACCCAAATCCCGGCCCTGCGCAATGGGGTGGAAATCCTGGTCGCCACGCCGGGGCGCCTGCTGGACCATGTGCAGAACAAGACGCTCAATCTCTCTCAGGTGGGCATGCTGGTGCTGGACGAGGCCGATCGCATGCTGGACATGGGCTTCATGCCAGATCTGCGGCGCATCATCGGCCTGCTGCCCGCGGCGCGCCAGAACATGATGTTCTCCGCCACCTTCCCGGAAGAGATACGGCGCTTGGCGGACAGCTTCCTGAAAAACCCCGAGCGCGTCGAAGTGGCGCGCCGCAATGCCGCGGCGGAGACGGTGACCCAGGTGGTGCATCCCGTGCATCACGAGCGCAAGCGCGCCCTGCTGGTGCACCTGGTGAAAAGCCGCGACCTGCGCCAGGTGCTGGTGTTCACCGGCACCAAGCTGATGGCCAACCGCCTGGCCAACGAGCTGAATCGCGCCGGCCTGCAGGCTGCCGCCATCCACGGCGACAAGACCCAGCAGGAGCGCATCAAGGCGCTCGACGCCTTCAAGCATGGAGAAGTGCGCATTCTGGTGGCCACCGATGTGGCGGCGCGCGGCCTGGACATCGAGGCCCTGCCTTATGTGGTGAATTACGACTTGCCGCACAATGCCGAGGACTATGTGCACCGCATCGGCCGCACCGGGCGGGCGGGCGCGCGCGGCGAGGCCATCTCCCTGGTGAGCGAGGCGGAAAACCGCTATCTGGAAGACATTGAGAAGCTCATCAAGACGCCGCTCGTGAAGCAGCCCGTGGCGGGTTTTTCCGGCCGCGGCGATGAGCTTGCCAGTTATGTCTCGACGCCTTCGGCGCCCATGGCGCCCCTCGCCCCTGCAACGCCTGCTGCGCCGCGGGCGCGCGCGCCCAAGCAGGTCGCCGCCTTATTCCTGCCGCCCGCCGGCTCCGGTCGGCGCTGAAATCCTATCCCAGTCGAAGGCAGGACCGGGGTCGGTCTTGCGCCCAGGGGCGATGTCGCTGTGCCCGGCCAGGGGCAAGCCCCCATACATCTCCGCCAGCATCCCGATAAGCCGGTTCAGCCCGGCGTATTGCGCCTCGGTATAGGGCAAGGTGTCTGTGCCTTCCAGCTCCACGCCGATGGAATAGTCGTTGCAGCGCTCCCAACCACGCCAGTTCGAGGGCCCGGCATGCCAGGCGCGCCTGGTTGTGGGCACGAACTGGATCAGCTCGCCGTCGCGGCGCAGGAAAAAATGCGCCGACACGCGCAAGCCGCGCATGGCCCGATAGTAGGGATGGGCATCCCAGTCCAGCCGGCCGGTGAAGAGATCGATTACCGCGCTGCCGCCGAATTCGCCCGGCGGCAACGAGATATTGTGGATCACCAGCAGGCGCACTGCGCCCGAGCCGGGGCGCCAGTCGCAATGCGGCGAGGCGATGTAACGCACGTCCGGCAGGATGCCGTGGACGGTGAGTTCGGTCATGGTTCCTCCTGGGCGGGCGCGGCCAGCAAGGCTTGCAAGGCTTGGCGGAAGGGCTCCGGGCGCGCTTCTGCCTGCAGCTCGCCGTGGTAAGCGCCCGCCACGAACACCAGCAGGCTGGGCAAATGAAAGATGTCGTAGGCGCGCGCCAGCGCGGTGGCCTGTTGCACGTCCACTTTGTAGAGTTGCGCCGGCACATCGCCCAGCAGCGCCGGCAGGCGCTGTTCGAGGCTCCGGCAGGCGCGGCAGCCGGGTGCCGAGAACAGCACGATGCCGGTGCCGGGCGTGTGAGCCAGGCGCCGATGGAAATCGAACTCCGTAAGCTCGTGCCAAGTGACCACGGGCGGGCCGGCGCGTTTCTTTGGCGGTGCCGATGTCATGGCCGCATGCCGAGGTCGGGGGATGCCGCCGCGGCATAGGCGGCATTCGGTGGCAGTAGGTCGCCGGCCTCTTGGCGCACCCGCTCGACCAGCCAATTCAGCAGCGCCTGGCCGGCGGCTTGCCTGTCGGTGTCCTGGCGCAACTGTGCATGCCAGCGCCCCGGCAGGCTGTCGGCCAGGTGCCGCTCGGCCAGGAAGCGCGCGAGCGGGCATTCGCCGCCGTTGCCGGGATGCCCCGGCTCGCTGCTGTGGAGCAAGCGCCAGTGATAGGCCAGGGCGCCCAGATAGGTATGGAGGGTGCCGGGCTCGATGGGCAGACGGAACTACAGCCGCCAGACGGCAAGCGCCTCCGCGGGCATCGGGTGGGCAAGCCCATGGCCCTGGCCGTACGGTGCGCCCAGGACGGCGACCGCCTCCACCATGCCGGGATCTTCCAATCCTTCCACCACCACGTCCTGGCCGAAATCCTGGCCCATCTGGATCAGCGCACCGATGAGTCCCAGCGTACGGGCCGGGTCGGCGCGCAGTTGGCGCAGCAGGCTCTGGTCGATCTTGATGTCGTCGAACGGCACTTCCGAAAGGCGCTGCAGGCTGCTATAGCCTGACCCCAGGTCGTCCATCGACAGTTTTACGCCCAGATCGAGCAGCTTGGCGATGGCGGCATCCTGGGCTCCGGCATCGAAAGCATGGGTTTCCAGTATTTCCAGGGTCAGGCTCCCGGCCGGCACCCCGCTGCGCTCCAGGGCCTCGCGTACCCAGTGCACGCATTCGGGGTCGATCAGTGTGGTCGGCGGCAGGTTGACCGATGCGCCCACCGCCCAGCCCTCCCCATGCCAGCGGGCCAGGTGATCCAGGACCTCGGATAGGCCGAGGCGGAACAGGCGATCGAGATCCGCATTGCCCAGCAGCGGGAGGAAGGCCATGGGTGAAATCAGGCTGCCGTCTTCCAAGCGCAGGCGTGCCAGCGCCTCGACCTTGGCCGTTTTTCCGGTACGCAGATCGATGACAGGTTGCATATGCATGGTCAGACCGCCGGCGAACAGGCGCGTGCGGTAGGCCTGGGCGATCTTCTGCGGCAGCACGGCCGTCGCCGTGGGCGTGCTGCCGCGCTGCCAGATTTCGTTCAGGCGCTGCTGCAATCCCAGGGCGAACTGGCGCATCCAAAGGCTTTCGAACTGATTCGGGTAGGCGCCGAACATCCGCACCGCAGCCACGGGGTGGCCTGCGGCATCGAGGATGGGAATGGCGAGCGCGCTGCGCACCCCCAGGGGCGTGAGCACCTCGTGCCAGGCGGAGAACTGCTCGTCCAGGGTGTAAGCGGGTGTGCTCAACACTTCCTTGCCGTGCCAGGCGCGCGACACCAGGGCACGTCCGAGAGGCGTATGCGCGTCGAGATTGGGTTGGTAGCGCGGGTCGAGGGTGATGACCTGGATGGCTTCGGACTGCGGGCCGGCCATGGCTTCGAGCTGGAAAACGCCGCGCGCGTCGGGGCGCAAGATCGCCAGATCGAGTACCCCGGGCAGCCGCCCCAGGGCGTCCGTCTCGGTTTGCGAGACGTCCGCCCAGAGCGCGCCTGCCGGCGGCAGGGGGGCGGAGAGGGTGGCGAAATACCGGCCTAGGGTGTCGCTCTCGGCCAGCAATTCCGCCTGGATGTCGTCCTGCAGGCGGCATTCCGCCACCAGCAGCAAACGATAGCGGCTGCGCGAAGGCAGCGCGGCCTGATTGAGGTGCTCGCTCAGCAAGCGGCGATAGAGAGCGAGCGACTGCACCAGCAGAGCGCTGTCCACCCCCACCAGGGCGTGTATTTCCCCCAGCCGCGCACCGCGTTGCACAATGTCCGCGCGCTGGGTGGCCGGATCCAGCACCTTGCGCAGGTGCTCGGCCTGGCGCGCCTTGAGGCGCTGCATTTCCGGCCCGCTCAAGCGCATCAGGATGGCGTGGGCCTGGGGTTCCTTGGCCAGACGGTCATAAAAGGCATCCGCGAAGGCGGCGGCAGCGGCCGCGAAATAGCCTTTGGCGCGGCCCAACAACTCGGCGGCGTCTGTGCCGTAGGGGTCGATGGAACTTTCGGTTGCCGGTTCCTGTTGCGTGCCAGCGGCGCTTTGACGCCACCAGCGCACGCGATCATGCTTGTGGGTTTTGGCTTGGTAAAGCGCGGCGTCGGCCAGGCGCAACAAGGCATCGATTTCGGTGGCGTCGTTGGGATAGAGCGCCAGGCCGACGCTCATGCCCACCTCGGCGTGCTGGCCGGGGGCCACTTCGAAGGGCGTCTCGACCGCCTCGTGCAGGCGATCGAGCGCGACGCTCAGGCTTTGCTCCGGCTGGTGCTCATCAATGTTGTCGAGCACGACCACGAATTCGTCCCCGCCCAGGCGCGCCAGCAGGTCAGTTTCGCGCAGCCTGGCTTGCAGGCGGCGGGCCAGTTCCTGCAGTAGGCGGTCGCCGGCTTCGTGCCCCCAGAGGTCGTTGACCGGCTTGAAATCGTCCAAGTCGATCATGCCTACGGCGAACTGGCTGCCATTGCGTCGGGCGCGCGCGACGGTTTCGGACAGACGCTGCTGCAGGGCCAGGCGATTGGGAAGGTCGGTGAGTGCATCGCGCAGCGCCTGGCGCTTGAGCTGCTCGGTCAGGTGCCATTCGCTTTGCCACAGGTCGATGCGGTCCAGGCCGCGCGAGATATCCAGCGCGAGTTCTTCCAGCAGGGTTTGCAGGTCGGTATCGAAGACGTTTTCCCGCGCGTGGTAAACGGATAGGATGGCCCAGGGCTTGCCGGCGCGCCGAATAACCAAGGTGGCGCTGGCGCCGAAGCCGAAACGGCGCGCGCGCTCATGCCATGGCGCGAGAAAGGGCGTACGCGCGAAGGAGGCGTTGTAGATCGCCTGGTTTGTGCGCCAAGCGCGTCCGGCCGAGCCGCGGCCTTCGGGGAGGGACGGGTCGATGGAGAGGTACAGGCCTTCCAGATAGCCCGTGGCTCCGGCCGCGGCGAGCACCTGGAAGCGCCCATGCACGTCGGGGCGGGCGACGAAAGCCAATTTCAGATGGCCCAGATCCGCCGCGGTTGCGCAGATGGGTTGCAGCAGCGCAGGCTCGTCGCGCGCGGTGTTCGCGATCTGGTTGGCCCGCACCAGCATGGCGTTGAATTCGGCCAGGCGCCGCAGCCGTTGGGCGTTGCGCTCATGCCGGCGCACCAGGCGCAGGATGCCGTAGTAGGCGGCAAGCAGCAGAAATAGGCTGCCGGCGTCCTGAACCCAGCGGGTGCGCGCGCCCTGCACGTAGTTTTCGCGCACGAAGCCGGCCGGCCAGCTTGCGGCGATGGCGAACGGATAGGCTCCCACGGCGACCCGTATGCCGCGGCCCCTGTCGGCTGTTCCGCCCTCGCGCAGGTCCACGAGCGTGAACGTCCAGGGAGTGTCTGCCGTCGGCTGGCGCAACAACTGCTTGACCCCATAAGACGCCACGGCGAAATAGCGCGGCTGTCCGACGGCGTCCCGCACGGCACAGCGCAGGGGGAGCGCGGCGCCTTGCCGCTCCTGCCGGATTCGGCCGAGCGCGCAATCCGGGTTGAAAGCGAGCGGCGTGAACCGGTTCGCGTTCCTGTCCGGCTGGCGCGGCGGTTCGCCGGCCGGCCCGGGCAATCGGCCGTTCTCGGCAGCCTGCAGTTCGAAGGCATAAAAGCCCGGGTGCAGTTGCAGGAAGCGGTGCAGGGTGGCTGCGGCCTCGGCACCGGGTGCCGCCGGATCCGTTTGCGGCCCGAGCAGGGCCTGGGCGGTGAACTGCAAAGTCTCGATCGCGGCATCAAGGCGGCCGGCGACGAGACCGGCGTAGGCGGTCGCCGCCTGTCGGGCCTGCGCAGCCGTCTGCGTTTCCAAGTGGCGGTACTGGCTTACTTCCGTCCACAGGCTCCAGGCCAGGACGAGCAGCAGGAGTAGCGGCAGCAGCCGGCGCAACCCAAGCCGGCGTGGCCCGGAAGGCGGGGGGGCGGAAGTTTGCGCGTTCATGACACCGGAAGTGTAGCCGTTACCGGCAGTTTCATATCCGGGCAATTCATGTCATGCGGCAGTGTCCTGAGTCAGAGGTTCGTGGAATGAGCTCGGGAGGGTTTGGAGTGCGGTCGAAAAATGGGCGATATCGCTGTCAGACGCGAAGCCGCGCGCAGCGAGGTTGAACACCTCGCGAGCACGGCGCCAAAGTATGGCGGCGATATTCGACGTTTTTCCATAACGAGTTTCTGACTCAGGGCACTCCGGCTCCGGCACGGTCGGCGGACTATGAGGCCTGGTACGGCGGTTTTTGGAGGATCTTTGAGGAAACACTGAATAAACGGCTTGCTCTTCATCCCGCTCGTTCATTTCTTCGGCGTTTCCTTGAACTGGCGAGGCGGCACCCTAAAGTCCGGCGTCGGCCGTGTCGTTACCGGGCATGCCCTCACCGAACGCACCGTCCGCAGGTATGCGGGGATTGTTTACGGTCGGCGGCTGGGGGCGGCGCCCCTGACCCATTCCGGAACCCGTATCATGTCCAGTATCCTGCAGGAAGTCGATGAACGCTCGCGCCTCGCGGGCACCAACAAATTCGAACTGCTTCTTTTTCGTCTGGGCGAGGAGTCCGGCGGGCGCAGGGAAGTCTTCGGCATCAACGTGTTCAAGGTGCGCGAGGCCATGATCATGCCCAAGATCACGCCCATGCCTGGGGCGCCCAAGCATGTACGGGGCGTGGCCAACATCCGCGGCCAGATCGTGCCCGTGGTGGACTTGCCGGCGGTGGTCGGTTGCGCGCCGCGCGGCTTGAATTTCCTCATCGTTACCGAATACGAGCGCTCTGTGCAGGGTTTCGCGGTGGAAGAGGTGGAGGAAATTACGCGCCTGGAATGGGGCCGGGTACTGTCCGCCGAGGCCAATGCCGTAGGCGGCATGATTACCAGCCTGGCGCGCCTGGACGGCGACTCGGACCAAAGTCGCCTGGCGCTGGTGCTCGACGTCGAAAAAGTCTTGCGCGACGTCCTGCCCTCGCGCGTGCAGGAGGCGCGTATCGAGCAGATCGGCCAGCGGCTTGAATTGCCCGCGGGCAGCGTGATTCTGGCCGCGGACGATTCGTTCGTGGCGCGCAGCCAGATCGAAAAGGTGTTGCAGGCGCTGCACGTCCCGTTCATCATGACCAAGACCGGCAAAGAAGCCTGGGAGCGCCTGCAGGCTCTGGAGCAGGAAGCCAAGGCGGAAGGCAAGAGCGCGCGCCAGAAAGTGGCCGTGGTGTTGAGCGACCTGGAAATGCCCGAGATGGACGGTTTCACCCTGACCCGCAGGATCAAGGAAGACGAGCGCTTCAAGGCCATCCCGGTGGTCATCCATTCCTCCCTCACGGGCCGCGCCAACGAGGAACACGCGCGCAATGTCGGTGCCGATGGCTATGTGGGCAAGTTCGTCGCCGAAGAACTGGGCGCGGCGCTGCGCAAGGCCGTGGCGGGGCAGCGCTGAGGCCGCCGGCCTGCGTGCTAAACTCCCGTGAGATTTTTTTCAGGGTCCGTCATGTCCGATCCCGTCATTGCGCAAAAACAACCTTACGAGATGGAGCTGGATGCCGGCACCTATTGGTGGTGCGCCTGCGGGCGCTCCAAAAGCCAGCCGTTTTGCGACGGCTCACATGAAGGCACTGACTTCCAGCCGGTCGAGTTCACTCTCAAGGAAAAATCCACGGTTTATCTGTGCGGCTGCAAATGGAGCGCGGACGCGCCGTTTTGCGACGGTGCACACGAAGCGCTGTAACGCAGCCTTCCTGGGGTAGAATGGCGGGGGCGGGCCTCCCCGCATGGATAGAAGGTGAACCTGGTCAGGTCCGGAAGGAAGCAGCCACAGCTTTTGATGCCAGTGCCGGGGGTCGGGCTCGCCCACTTTCTTCGTCAGCCCA
>JAJZSR010000022.1 GCA_021849595.1 Pseudomonadota bacterium
GCGCCAATAGGGCGCCCTGGAGCGTCGGCCGAGGGGCCCCCGCAGGGGGATCGGCCAGCGCAAGGGATGCCAGCGACCGCGCCAACGGGCGCCTGCATCCCGCTACGGGGTCGCATCCCCAAAGGGGGCCCTGCTCCGCCCTTCGCGGTCGCGCTATTGGCTTGGCGCGGGATGCGCAAATCTGCCCGCACATTGCCTCGCCATCATCCCGCGATCCGGTGAAATATCCGGGCTAGAATCCGCCCATGCCCGGCCTGCCGCGCCCCTTCCTTCCGACTCGCTACCGCGCCCGCCTGCAATGGCTGGGCGAGGTGGCCATGACCACCGGCAGATTGTTCCTGAAAAACCAGCTCACCAACCATGCTGCCGCGGCCGCGCTCTATTTCCTGCTGTCGCTGGCGCCCTTGCTCGCCCTCGTGCTCTATTCCGTGCACTGGCTCGATCTCTGGGCCCTGGACTCGCGCCTGGGCTCCATGCTGTTGGCGGCGGTGTACGACCGCTTCCGCGTCGCCGATCTGCGCAGCCTGGGCCTCATCCCCGACCGCGTGCCGGAAAGCCTGGGCTGGCTGGGCGCCATCACGCTGCTGCTGGCCAGCCGCGGCTTTCTCTCGACCCTGCAAAGCGCTTTTCGCGTCATCTTCCCGGAACCGGGCCGGCGCGGGATATTGCTGAGTTGGCTCTTGCCGCTGGTGCTGCTGCCGCTGGTGTTGGCGGCGGCCATCGTGACGGTGCTGGGCAACAGCCTGCTGCATTTCTTCGCCCAGCCCGAGCTCCTGGGCGCGCCGCGCAGCCTGGTGCTGCAGTGGCTTTCCGGCGCCTTCACGCTGCTGCTCATCTGGCTTTTGATCTGGCTCGCCTACTGGAGGCTGCCGCTGCGCCCACCGCCGGCGCGCCTGGCCGCCCTGACGGCCGCATTGGCCACGGTGTCCGCGACCCTGGTGCCGTTTTTCTTCGTGCATTGGGCGAGCGAGGAAAAATACCGGGCGCTCTATGGCGGGCCGGGCAGCCTGGTGTTTTTTCTGGTCGCCGCGTATTTCATCTGCGTAGCGTTTTTTCTCTGGGCCCAATGCCTTTACGCTCTCACCAAGGCGGATGTCGCGGGGCTGGAAAAGCTGCTGCTCTCGGCGGCCAAAAGCGACCAGGGCGACCAGGGCCTGGGGGCCGCACCCGTTCAGTGGTTGCTGCAAAAATACGGTCAGCGCCATGCCGCCGGCAGCGTGCTCATGCACGAAGGAGAGGCCGGCGAGACGGCCTATTATCTCTATGCAGGACAGGTGAGCCTCTACCACCGGGCGGACGGGCAGAGGCGCATGCTGGCGCGCCTGGGGCCCGGGGAACTGTTCGGCGAGATGGCCCATCTGCTGCACGAGAACCGCAGCGCCACGGTGGTGGCCGATAGCGATGTGGTCGTGCTGGCCCTGCCTCCGGACCTGCTGGAGGACCTCATGAGTTATTCCGCGCCGTTCTCGCAGCGTATCATCCGTGCCCTGAGCGCCCGCCTCAGGCGCATGAATGAAGCCGCCGGCGCGGCCGCCGTATAATGGCGATTTTTGTCGATGCCGTTCTTTCCCCCGCCTCCCGCGCACCTGCGCCAGCATCGCCAGCCCGGTCTAGCAGGATCTGCCGATGCCTGGTATTTGGCCGAGCGGGCGAAAACCTCCCCCGTACTGGTGGTGTGCGCGGCGGCACTGGACGCCCAGCGCGTGACGGAGGAGGCCCGCTGGTTCGATCCTGCCCTTAAAACAGCCCTGCTGCCCGACTGGGAAACCCTGCCCTACGACAATTTCTCGCCGCACCCGGACCTGGTTTCCGAGCGCCTGGCGACGCTTTATCAGCTGTCGCGCGGCGAACTCGACCTCGTCGCCGTGCCCCTCTCCACCGCGCTGTACCGCCTGGCGCCGCCGGCTTATCTCGCCGCCTACACGTTCTTCCTCAAGCAGGGCGAGCGGCTCGAGGAGGCCACCTTTCGGGCGCAGATGGCCCTCGGCGGCTACAGCCATGTCAGCCAGGTTTACGCGCCGGGCGAATTCAGCGTGCGCGGCGGGCTCATCGATTTGTTTCCCATGGGTTCCGCCCTGCCCTACCGGCTCGACCTGTTCGACGATGAAATCGAAACCATCCGCGCTTTTGACGTCGACAGCCAGCGCAGCATCTATCCGGTCAAGGACATCCGCCTGCTGCCGGCGCGCGAATTCCCGCTCGACGACGCCGGCGTCGCGCGCTTCCGCCAGGCCTTCCGTGCGACGTTCGAGGGCGACCCCTCCAAGTGCAAGCTCTACAAGGATGTGAGCAACAAGTTGGCGCCTGCGGGCGTGGAGTATTATCTGCCGCTGTTTTTCGACGCCACCGCGGTGCTGTTCGACTACCTGCCGGCACAGGCCTCTATTGCCAGCCTTGGCGACCTTGACGAAGCGGCCCGGCGCTTCTGGGAAAACACCCGCGGCCGCCACCAGCTGCTGAGCGGCGACCCCGACCGACCGCTGCTGCCGCCGGAAGCGCTGTTTCTAAGCACCGAGGATTTTTTCGCCAGGCTTGCGCGCTGGCCGCATCTTGCGCTCGCCGCCGGCGGAGAAGGCCCCACCAGCGCACTTCCTGAACTGGTGGTGGACCGCCGCGCTGCCACGCCTCTGGAACGCCTGGCCGCCTATGTCGCGCGCCCGGGCAAGACTCTCATCCTCGCGCCCGGCGAGGGGCGCCGCGAAACGCTGCGCGAGTTTCTCGCTGAGCATGGCCTGAGCGCCCGCCTGGCCGATTCCTGGCAGGATTTCCTGGCCCACGACGCCCTCGTGCAGCTGGGCGTAGGCCCCCTGTCCGGCGGATTCCAGAGCGCCGACGGGCGCCTTGGCGTGGTCACCGAAACCGAGCTTTACGCCCTGCCCCCGCGCCCGCGCCGCGCCCGTGAAGCCAAGGCCACCGATGCCGAAAGCCTGTTGCGGGACTTATCCGAGCTGAAGATCGGCGACCCGGTGGTGCACAGCCAGCACGGCGTGGGGCGTTACCAGGGCCTGGTCACCATGGATCTGGGCGAAGGGCCGATGGAGTTCCTGCAACTCGAATACGCCAACGCCGACAAGCTCTACGTGCCGGTTTCGCAGTTGCAGGTCATCGCGCGCTATTCGGGCGCCGAGCCGGACGCCGCACCCCTGCACCGCTTGGGCACCGAGCAATGGGAAAAGGCGCGCCGCCGCGCCATGCAGGCGGCGCGCGACACGGCGGCGGAACTGCTCGCGCTCTATGCGCAGCGCGCCGCGCGGCAAGGCCACGCCTTCCGGTTCGCGGAACTGGATTATCAGCGCTTCGCGGAAGGCTTCGGCTTCGAGGAAACCCCCGACCAAGCCGCCGCCATCGCCGCCGTGCTCAAGGACATGGCGACGGGCAAGCCCATGGACCGACTCATCTGCGGCGATGTCGGCTTCGGCAAAACCGAGGTCGCGCTGCGCGCCGCCTTCGTCGCCGTGATGGGCGGCAAACAGGTGGCGGTGCTGGTGCCCACCACCTTGCTGGCCGAGCAGCATTACCAGAATTTCATCGAGCGCTTCTCCGGCTGGCCGGTCAGGATTGCCGAGCTGTCGCGCTTTCGCACCGCCAAGGAACAGGCGGCGGCACTCGACGGCCTGAAAACGGGAACCATAGACATCGTCATCGGCACGCACCGGCTCATCCAGAAGGACGTCAAATTCGCGCGCCTGGGCCTGGTGATCATCGACGAGGAGCATCGCTTCGGCGTGCGCCAGAAGGAGCAGCTCAAGGCGCTGCGCGCCGAGGTCGACGTGCTTACCCTGACCGCCACGCCCATACCGCGCACCCTGGCCATGTCGCTGGAAGGCATCCGCGATTTCTCCGCCATCGCCACCGCGCCGCTCAAACGCCTGGCGGTCAAGACTTTCGTGCGCCCCTATACCCAGGGTCTCATCCGCGAGGCGGTGCTGCGCGAACTCAAGCGCGGCGGCCAGGTGTATTTCCTGCACAACGAGGTGGAAAGCATTTACGCCATGCAGGAGAAGCTCGCCCAGTTGCTGCCCGAGGCGCGCATCCATGTCGGCCATGGCCAGATGCCGGAGCGCGAGCTGGAGCACGTCATGCGCGACTTCTACCAGCAGCGCTTCGACCTCCTGCTGTGCACCACCATCATCGAGACGGGCATCGACATCCCCAGCGCCAACACCATCATCATCAACCGCGCCGACAAATTCGGCCTGGCCCAACTGCACCAGTTGCGCGGCCGGGTGGGGCGCTCGCACCACCAGGCCTTCGCCTATCTGCTGGTGCCCGAGGGCGCCAAGCTCACGGCGCAGGCACACAAGCGCCTGGAAGCCATCCAGCTCATGGAAGACCTGGGCGCGGGTTTTCACCTGGCCATGCACGACCTGGAGATACGCGGCGCCGGCGAGGTGCTGGGCGAGAAGCAAAGCGGCGAGATGCTGGAAGTCGGCTTCGCGCTTTACAACGACATGCTGGCGACCGCCGTGGACAGCCTGAAGCAGGGCCGCGAGCCCGATCTCAGCCAGCCGCTGGGCGTAGTGTCGGAAATCAACCTGCACCTGCCCGCCCTGCTGCCGGAGACGTATTGCAACGACGTGCACGAGCGCCTGGTGATCTACAAACGCCTGGCCAACTGCAGCAGGACGGAAGACGTGGACGCCCTGGCCGAGGAACTCATCGACCGCTTCGGCCATCTCCCCGAGCCCACGCGGGCGCTGCTGGAAACCCATCGCCTGCGCTTGGCGGCCAAGCCCCTGGGCGTGGCCAAACTGGATGCCGGTCCGGACGCCATCGTCGTACAACTGGCGCCCCAGGCGCCGGTGGACGCGGGGCGCATCATCCACCTGTTGCAATCGCGCCGCGACATGCGGCTGGCAGGCCAGGACCGTTTGCGCTGGAACACGCCCAGCCCGGACCTCGCAAGCCGGGTGGACAACGCCCGCAGGCTGTTCAAGGAAATCGGCTAAAGCCGGAAAAGGCAACAAAAAAGATGAATCTGATTATCCAGGGCAACGACATCCCTACCCCCACGCTCAAGCAGTTGGCAAAACTTGCCGGGGCGGGCGAAATCCGCGCGCTCAACCCGCAGGCTTTTTGCCTGCCCGGCGCGGACGCGAGCCAAAAGGAGGCCGTGGCGGCCTATTGCGAGGCCGAGCGCCTGGACTGGGGTTACGTTCCCGAAACGCGGAAATTGCGTGATTTCGGCCTGCTGGTGATGGACATGGACTCCACCCTCATCACCATCGAGTGCATAGACGAAATCGCCGACATGCAGGGCCTGAAGCCCCAGGTAGCCACCATCACGGCAGCCGCCATGCGCGGCGAGATCGACTTCGCGGAAAGCCTGCGCCGCCGCGTCAGCCTGCTGCGCGGGCTGCACGAATCGGCCCTGACACGGGTTTATGATGAGCGCCTGCAGCTCACCGCCGGCGCCGAGACCCTGCTCGCAGCCTTGCGCCGCGCGGGCATCAAGACGCTCTTGGTTTCCGGCGGATTCACCTATTTCACCGAACGCCTGCAGGCCCGCCTGGGGCTGGATGCCGCGGCCGCAAACACCCTGGAGATCGTCGACGGCCGGCTCACCGGCCGGGTGCTGGGCGACATCCTGGACGCCACGGGAAAAGCGGCGCGCCTGGAACAGACCCGGACCGCGTTGGGGTTGTCGGCCACCCAGGTGGTCGCCATCGGCGACGGCGCCAACGACCTCAGGATGATGGCGGCCGCAGGCGTAAGCATCGCCTTCCACGCCAAGCCCCTGGTGCGTGCTCAGGCCAGCCATGCCCTCAATTTCTGCGGGCTGGAGGGGGTGCTGCCCCTGCTCGGGGAACCGGCAAGCCGATAAACGGCCTAAGATTTCAATTGCGAACTGCCGTAATCTATATTTCGGAAACAGCCGTCCGACAGACGAAGATCATGAAAATCGAAAAACGCTCAGGCCCGGCACGCGCCGGCAAGGTAGCCAAAACCCGCGCCAAGGGGGCGCCCGCCGATGTCCGTCCCGCCTCCCCGGCCGGCGCCGACCGCGTGGAAATCGGCGCCGCCAGCACCACCCTGCGCATGGCCGAAGAGGCCCTGGAAACCGTCGACATCGCCGACGCCGCCAAAGTTGCGACGGTCAAGTCCGCCTTGGAGGCCGGCACCTTTCAGGTAGATGCCGAGGTGGTGGCCGACAAGCTCATCGACTCGGCCAAGGAAGCCGTGAAAAAACACCCACGTTGACAGGAAGAGACATGCGTGAAGAGCTCATCCCCATCGCCGGCATGACCTGCGGCGGCTGCGTCGCCAGCGTCAACCGCGTCCTCAAGGCCCTGCCCGGCGTGAAAAGCGTCGAGGTGAGCCTGACCCCCGGCCAGGCCAAGGTGACCTACGACGAGAACGCCGTGCCGCGCGCCACCCTGGAAAAAGCCATCCGGGACGCGGGCTTCACAGTGTCCTGACGGACGCATGGGCCGCGCCTGCGCATAAAGTATCGAGCGGTTCGGCCCGGTGCAGGTAATCGCCCTGCACGTAATCCAGGCCGATGGCGCGCAGGGTTTCCAGAGCCGCCGCGCTTTCCACGAATTCCGCGATGGTCTTGAGGCCCACCAGCTTGCCCAGCCGGTGGATGGATTCCACCATGGAGCGGTCCACGGCGTCGTGCGCCAGGTTGCGCACGAAGTTGCCGTCGATCTTCAGGTAGTCCACGCGCAAATTGCGCAGGTAGTTGAAGGAAGACAGGCCGCTGCCAAAGTCATCCAGAGAGAAGTTGCAGCCGAAGGCGCGCAACTCTTCCATGAACTGGTTCACCACCACCAGGTTGCCGATCGCCGCGGTTTCCGTGATCTCGAAGCAAAGCAGGGGCGCGAGATCCGGGTTGGCGCGCAAATCCGCATACAACGTGCGGCGGAACTCGGGATCCTTGAGCGAAGCGCCGGAAAGATTGATGGCAAAGGACTGTACCGGCACGCCGCCACCGTCCAGGCAGCCGCGGCACACGCCCAAGGCTTGCCCGATGACCCAGCGGTCCAGTTGCGGCATGAGGCCATAGCGCTCGGCCGCCGGAATAAAGGACATGGGCAGGGCCACGCTGCCGTCGTCCTCTACCAGGCGCAGGAGGAGCTCCACATGGCGGCCGCCCGCCCCGTCGAGCGGGACAACCTCCTGCCAGTACAGCCGCAGACGCTTTTCTTCCAAGGCCTTCTGGAGGCGGCTGACCCATTGCATTTCGCCCCGATGGCGCGCCAGGTCGCGATCGCGCGGCTCGTAGACATGGATCTGGTTGCGTCCCTTGTCCTTGGCCACATAGCAGGCGGCATCGGCAGCGGACAGCAGGTTGGCAGCCGCCCCGCCTTCGGGCGTCACCATCACCAGGCCCTGGCTCATGCCCACGGAAAATATTTTTTCCCCCCATTTGAAGCGGAAACCGGCCACGGTGGCACGGAACGTGTCCGCGACATGCAGGGCATCCTCGAGCGAGCAGTTCTCCAGCAGCAGGGCGAACTCGTCCCCACCCAGACGCGCCAGGGTATCGCGATGGCGCAGATGGTTTTTCAGGATCAGGGCCAACTGGCGCAGCAGCTCGTCCCCGGCGGCGTGGCCGCAAGTGTCGTTGATGACCTTGAACTGGTCCAGATCCATGTAGCACAGCGCGTGGCTGCGACCGTAACTCAGGCTGGATGCCACGGCCCGCTCCAGGCGCTGTTCGAATTCGCGCCGGTTCACCAAGCCGGTGAGCGCATCATGGCTGGCCTGGTAGGCGAGGCGCGCCGTCGCCTGGTCGATGCGCTCCTGCATTTGGTCGTGCATGGACTGCAGGCGCGCCGCCATGCCGTTGACGCCGTGCTGCAGCAGGCCGATCTCGCCGCCGTCGCCGGTTTCCGCGCGCTCACCCAAATAGCCTTCCCCGATGCGTCCCACCGTGCGCGCCAACGCCAAGATGGGCCGGCTGATCTGCCGCCCCAGGCGCCAGCCGATGAGCGCGCTCAGCGCCAGCCCGGCGAGCAGCACCACCAGGCTTTGCAGGATGGCGCGGTGCTGGCTGCGCAAGGTGTTGGCGCGGGAAACCTCCAGCGCCACCCACCCCAACTGCGGCGGCGGGGCGGCGGCTGCACCCGCGGGGGGATCGCGGAAATCGTCCACCGCCACTTCGGTGCGCAAAATGGCCGCGTAGTAATAGAGGCTATGAGCATTTTTGAACTCTTTGGCATTACCGTCCGCGGTGGCGCTATAGGGATGGCGGGCCCAGTCGCCGCTCCCCACCTGGGCGAGGAGACGCCCGTCGGCGGCGAACACCGCCGCGCTCTTCACGTCCGCCTCACGGCGCACGGCATCCAGCAGATTGGCAAGAATCTTCACATTGCCGGTCGCCACGCCGTATTCCATGGCCGGTGCCAGGTTGCGCGCAATCGCCGAAGCACGCTCCTGCAGGGACTGATCCAGGGCGCGCACCTTGTCGGCCGTGAGCAGCACCACCAATACCACGCTCAGGAAAGCGGCCGGCAGGATGGCGAGCCACAAAACGCGCGCGCGTATGCCGGGGCTAATCAATCCAGTCCTCCTCGCCGGTGGACGACTGCATGGGGCCTTGGTGCCCAGGCCCCGCCGCTGTGGCGTGGGATTTTTTGAGTATCTCCTCGGAAGGCAGCCGCATGCCCAAGGACCGCGCCACATAGTCGTTCATGGCGACGGAGTACTCCGTCGGATATTGCGGCGGCAGCGCCTTGTCCTGGGACGCCAGAATGCGCACCGCCAGCGCCGCTACCTGCCGGCCGATCTGCGCCGGCGTGGAATAAAAGGAGATGAGCGCGCCGGCACGCGTCATGGAGGCCGAATAGCCCACCACCGGCTCCCGGTAGCGGTAAGTGGTGAGAAACACCGTCTGCGCCGTGGCGCTGTTGAACACGTCGGGGTCAGGCAGGGCCAGCAGCACGTCGCTGTCGGCCAGTACCTTGTCCAGCGCCGCCACCAGGCCCAGGTCGGGTCCGACCACGGCGGTATGGACCCGCAAGCCGTAGCTTTTGGCCGCATCCTCAAGCCTCGGCAGCAGCCAGGCGCGCTGCTGGCTCACCACCACCCCGATTTCCTTGGCTTCGGGCAGGGCCGCCCGTAGCAGGCGCATCTGGCGGCGCAAGGGCTGGTCCAGGAACAAGACGCTGACATCGCGACGCTTGAGCAGAAGCGCCCGGCCGCGCGCGACATACCAGTCGCGCGGCACCAGCGCCGCCAGCGCCGGGATGGCGGCCGGCAAGCGATCCAGGCTCTCGGCAGCCTGCACCCCCAGCGTGACGATCAGGTCTGCCCCCCTCGCCTGCACCGTGTCGGCGTCGGCCTGTCCCGCCGAAACGACGCGCACTTCATAGCGCGGGGGCAAAAGGCCGCCATCCAGCGCCTGCAACACCTCCTGGTACGGAGCGGTGTTGTCGCTCAGGACCACGAGCACCACCTGCGCCGCCTGAGCGGGAACCGCCCAGGCCAGGACTGCGATCCAGAGCAACAGCCGGATTATCCTCATCGCCCTGCGGCCGACATCCTCATGACGCATCGCCCGGCCACAGGCAGGCCCCGCCGCTTTCCTTGCGGATTGCTTCCAGCAGACGGGCATGCCGCTCCAAGTCATCGGCAGGAGCCGTCAACATCACCGGCCGCGCCCGGCGTCCGTCCCTCCGGTCGACTTCCTCGGGTGCATCCACCGCAAGCAGGGATTCCTGGCCCCGCGTCATGGCGAGATACACCGCCGCCAGCAGTTCGCAGTCGAGCAGGGCCCCGTGCAGCGATCGATTGGAATTGTCTATGCCGTAGCGCTTGCACAAGGCGTCGAGATTGTTGCGCTGCCCCGGATGGCGCTCGCGCGCCAGTACCAGGGTATCGACTACCGGGTCGCGCCAACTCGGCTGTCGGCCCGCGAGTTCCAGTTCCACGGCCAGAAAAGCCAAATCAAAGGGCGCGTTGTGGATGATCAGCTCGGCGTCGGCGACGAAATCGAGAAAATCGTCCGCGATGTCGGCAAAGCGGGGCTTGTCCTGAAGGAAATCCAGCGAGATGCCGTGCACCTGGCGGGCGCCCTCGTCGATGTCCCGCCCCGGGTTGAGATAGCGATGGAAACGCTGCCCAGTGAGGCTGCGGTTGACCAGCTCCACGCCCGCCAATTCGATGACGCGATGCCCCTGGCGCGGCTCCAGTCCCGTGGTTTCGGTATCGAGCACGATCTGCCGCGTCACGCCGCATCCCCCATGGCCAGCACAGCGGCGACCCCTTCGTTGGCCAGGCGGTCGGCGGCCTCATTGCCGTCATGCCCCGCGTGGCCCTTCACCCAAATCCATTGAATGCGGTGGGTGCGCGCGAGCGCGTCGAGCCGCTCCCACAAGTCCCGATTCTTCACCGCCGCGCCCTGGGCCGTGCGCCAGGCGCGCGCGCGCCAGCCGGCCAGCCATTCCGTCATGCCCTTGTGCACGTACTGCGAATCCGTGTGCAGACGCACCTGGCTGGGGCGGGTCAGCGCACCGAGCGCCTCGATCACCGCCATCAGCTCCATGCGATTGTTGGTGGTGGAAAGCTCGCCGCCCTTAAGCTCGCGCCGGCGCGCGCCGCACACCAGCAACACCCCCCAGCCGCCGGGCCCGGGATTTCCCTTGCAGGCGCCGTCGGTGTAAATCTCCACCACTTCACAAGGTTTTGTCACGCGACACCCGATAGTGCTTGAGGTTGACCACATTGCGCGCGGCGGGAGCGAGCGCAGGGGCGAGCGCCTCCTTCCAGCGCGGCGTGATGACGCGCATGCCCTGCACGCGCTTGATGGCCTGCAGGAAATAGACGCCACCGCCCATGGCCCACCAGCGGTCGCCGGCCGGCTCCATGAAACGGAAGCGCCGCAGCCAGTGCGCGCGGTTGAATGGCGGCCGATAGCAGCACATGCGCCCGGCGGCGACCTCGAAACCCAGCAGAGCCAGCCAGTCCTTGAGGCGCGACAGATTGATGAATTCTCCCGTCCAGGGATAGCCGCCATCCCGGCCGCGCCAGCGGCGGGCCAGGCCCCACAGACTGCGGGGATTGAAGCCCGATAGGATGAGCCGGCCTTCCGGCATCAGCACCCGCTCCGCCTCGCGCAGCACCTTGTGCGGGTGATTGCTGAATTCCAGCACATGCGGCAGCACCACCAGATCCATGGACTGGGCCGCGAAAGGCAGGAACATCGGGTTGCCGCGCACACGGCCGCCGTCCTCGGCACAGTGCAGGCGCAGAGGGATGCGGCTGTTGGCCAACAGATCCGCCTGGGCAAAGCCCACTTGCACGGCATTGAAGCCGAACACGTCGGCCACCGCCTGATCGTAATAGGCCTGCTCACGCTCCAGCAGATAACGCCCGAGCGGCAACTCGAACCAGTCCGCGCTATTCTTGTACATCGCCTTTCATCTCGCCATTTCTCCCATGCCCCTCGCCCTGCGGGCGCTGCCTGCCTTCGCCGACAACTATATCTGGCTGCTCCACGACGGGGAGCACGCCCTCGTGGTCGACCCGGGCGATGCCGATCCGGTGTCGGAGGCCCTGGCCAGCCTGGGCCTGCAGCTCGGAGCCATCCTTGCCACCCATCATCACCGCGACCATGTGGGCGGCATCGCCGGACTGCTGGAACGCCATCCGGGCACGCCGGTATACGGTCCCGCCGGGGAAACCATACCCGGCCGCAGCGTGGCCCTGTCGGGGGGCGAACTGCTGCAGATCCCACAGCCCGCCGTGGCGCTGGAAGTACTGTCCACGCCCGGTCATACCCTGGGCCACGTCAGCTATTATGGCGCAGGGTACTTGTTTTGCGGCGACACCTTGTTCGGCTGCGGCTGCGGCCGCCTGTTCGAAGGCACGCCCGCGCAAATGTTCGCCAGCCTGGAAGACCTGGCGCGCCTGCCGGACGACACCCTGGTGTGCTGCGCCCACGAATACACCATGGACAATCTCCGCTTCGCCCTGACCGTGGATGCCGCCAACCCCGCCTTGGCGGCACGTTGGGAAGCCACCCTCGAATTGCGCCGGCGCGGCCGGCCCAGCCTGCCTTCCACCCTGGGCCAGGAAAAGGCTACCAATCCTTTCCTGCGCTGCGCCACCCCCGCTTTGCGCGCCAGCGCCGTTCGTCGGGGCGCTGGCGCCGACGCTCAAGCCGTCGAGATTTTTGCCGCTATACGGAAGGCCAAGGATACGTTCAGGGTTTAGGATCGCGGCGGGCCGGCTTGACCCCTCGCCCTCGATGGGCTTACACTGCCGCCTACTCCGAGAGAAAAGATAATGAAGCAAATCAAATCTTTATCTTTGCGAGGTCGCATATTGCTGGCATTGGCCTGCTTGAGCGGGCCCATCAGCGCCTATGCCGGCAGCCCGGCGGTTTCAGCTTCCGACCCCTACGTCCAAGACACCAACGCCCTTCCGCCGCTGGCCAGCGTGCTTGCGCAAAGCGGCACCCCCCTGAGTCAATACGCCCAAACCGGAAGCCAGACCGCCACCGGCGCGGGCGCAACGACGCCCACGGTCGACACGGCCATGCCCGCACTGCCGGGAAATGACAACGGCGATGCCGCCACCTCGAACATGGACAGCAACCTGTGGTCACGCATCCGCCAGGGCTTCCAGTTGCGCAACCTGTCCGGCCCCCTGGTGGAAGCCAATACCCGCTGGTATCAGCAGCGGCCCCAGTATGTCACGCGCATGCTCGACCGCGCGCGCCGCTACCTTTACCACGTCGTGCAGGAGGTGCAGAAACGCGGCATGCCGACGGAAATCGCCCTGTTGCCCATGGTGGAAAGCGCGTTCAACCCGCAGGCTTATTCCAACGCCCATGCCGCCGGACTGTGGCAGTTCATCCCGTCCACGGCGCGCCTGTACGGCCTGAAGGAAAGCCCCTGGTACGACGGCCGGCGCGACGTCATCGCCGGCACCGATGCGGCGCTCAACTACCTGCAGAAGCTGTTCCTTGACTTCGGTTCCTGGGACCTGGCCCTGGCGGCCTACAACTGCGGCGAAGGCTGCGTCGCACGCGCCATGCAGCATAATGCCGCGCGCGGCCTGCCCACCAATTATCAGAACCTGCCGCTGCCCGCCGAAACCAAGAACTACGTGCCCAAGCTCATGGCCATGAAGCAGTTGATCGAGGACCCCGAGGCTTTCGGCGTGGACCTGGCCCCCCTCCCCGACTCGCCCTATTTCACCAAGATATCCCTCGATACCGGCAACATCGACGTCAACACGGCAGCGCGCCTGGCCGGCATGAGCACCCGGGATTTTCTGGCCCTGAACCCGGCCTTCCCGCGCAAATTGATCCACGCCCACAACCAGGTGACGGTACTGGTGCCGGTGGACAAAGCCAGCGAGTTCCAAAGCAACCTGGAACAGGGCGACTGGGACCGCTGGGAGCCCTATCAGGCGCGGCGCGGCGAATCGCTCGATGCGGTGGCGCAGAAATTCAACGTGGACGCGCAGCGCTTGGCCGAGCATAACATCCTGCGCCTGTATCGGGGGCGCTTCCGCGTGGCGCAGACCATCTTGGTGCCGGTCAAGGCCGACGACGGCGGCACGTCCCTGGCGGACAGTCGGGTGGCCTGGGAAGCCGTGGCGCAGACGTTGGAGGGACGCGGTGGCGCCGATGCCGGAAAGCGCGCGCCGGCGGCGTATTGGCATACGGTGCGGCGCGGCGAAGACCTGATCGGGCTGGCGCGCAAGAACGGCGTGAGCGTCGCACAAATCAAGCAATGGAACCATCTGCGTTCGAACGGCCTGCGCATCGGCCAAAAACTGGTCTTCTACCGGAGCGGCGACGTCCGCAGGAGCGCCTATGTTCCCGCGCGCGCGCGCCGTCACGTCCTGCTGCGCCATTACACCGTGCGGCGCGGCGACACGCTGTCCGGCATCGCTCAGCGCTTCGAGGTGAGCCTGGCCGACCTGCGTGCCTGGAATCACCTGGGCCGCAGCGAGTTGCGCGCCGGGCAACGTCTGGTGGTGCACGCGGGCTGACGGTAAGCGCCCGCTCTTCCGTTCATTCCAGCAGCAAACAGGTCGCCCAGTGCTCCGGGCCGACAGGCACCGCCGTAGGCTCCCGCAGCCGGCAGGCGGCCTGCGCCAGCGGACAGCGCGGATGGAAGGCGCAACCCGTGGGCGGCGCAAGCGGCGAAGGCGGCTCACCCGGCAGCATGGCGGCCTGCCGATCACGTCCATCCAGACGCGGTACCGCTGCTAGCAGCGCGCGGGTATAAGGGTGGCGCGGCCGCTCCAGCACTTCCCGCGCCGGGCCCTGCTCGACGATGCGCCCGAGATACATCACCGCGACCTCGTGCCCCAGTTCGCTCACCAACGCCAGATTGTGGGTGATGAACAAATAGGCGAGCGCCGTTTCCGCCTGCAGCGCCTTGAGCAGATTGACGATCTGCGCCTGCACGGAAACATCCAGTGCGCTGGTAGGCTCGTCACAGATGAGGATGCGCGGCCTGACCGCCAGGGCGCGGGCGATGGCGATGCGCTGGCGTTGGCCACCGGAAAATTCGTGCGGGAAGCGCTCGCCGGCATCGGCGGGCAAACCCACCTGCGCCAGCAGGCCGGCCACGACGGCATCCTGGCCGCTGCGCGGCGCCAGACCCTGGGCCTCCATGCCCTCCAGCAGGATGGCGGCGATGCGCATGCGCGGGTTGAGCGAAGCGTAGGGATCTTGGAACACCATTTGTACGCCGCCGCGCACTTCCACCGTTCCGGCCGTGGGGTGCGTCAGCCCCAGGAGCGCACGTCCCACCGTGGTCTTGCCGCAGCCCGATTCGCCCACGAGGGCCAGCGTGCGTCCGGCGGCCAGTTCCAGATCCACGCCGTCCACGGCGCGCAGCAGGCGGTGCCCGAACAACCCTCGGCGCAGCGCGAAATACACTTTGAGGCCGCGCGCGCGCAGCACCGTGCCGGATGCCGCCGAGGGGGCTGCGGCCGCCTGGATGGGAGGCAGCGCGAGCGCGTAACCCGGGTCGCTTTGCGCCAGATGGCAGCGCACGCGGTGCTCTCCGTGCACGACCTGCCACTGCGGCACCTCCCGCCGGCAGCGCTCGAAAGCCCGCGGGCAGCGAGGCGCGTAGCGGCAGCCGGGCAGTGTTTCTTCGGGACGAGGCAATTGCCCCGCGATCTGGGCCAACCGGCCGCGCCCCTGTCCCGGCAGGGCAAGGAAGAGCTGGCGGCTGTAAGGATGGAAGGGTGCGGCAAAAAACTCTGAACGCGGCGCGCTCTCCACCAGTTCGCCGGCATACATCACGCCCACATGGTGAGCCTGTTCGGCCACCACGCCCAGATCGTGAGTGATGAGCAGCATCGCCATGCCGCGCTCATCCTGCAGCCGCCTGAGCAGACCGAGCACCTGATCCTGCAGAGTGACGTCCAGTGCCGTGGTGGGCTCGTCAGCGATGAGCAGGGCCGGATCGCCGGCCAGCGCCATGGCCAGCAACACGCGCTGGCGCATGCCGCCGGACAGTTCGAATGGATAGCTGTCCAGCCGGCGGCGGGCATCGGCGATGCCTACCTGAGCCAGAAGGTCGGCGGCGGCCTCGCGCGCCGCCGCGCCGCTCAAACCGCGATGCAGCATCAGGCTCTCCACAACCTGGCGCTCTACGCTCAGCACCGGATTCAAGGCCAGCATGGGCTCCTGGAAAATCATGGCCATGCGCCCGCCGCGCACTCGGCGCATGGATTTCTCCGGCAGGGTCAGCAGGTCTTCGCCCCGCAGCGTCATCCGTTCGGCCCTCAGATGCGCCGCCGCGGGCAGCAGGCGCATGAGGGCCAGCGCGGTCATGGACTTGCCGCTGCCCGACTCGCCCACCAGGGCATAGGTTACGCCGGCGTCGATGTCCAGCGCCATGCCCGTCACCGGGCGCGCCAGGCCGCCCGGCACGGGGATGGTCACCTCCAGTTCCCGCACCTGCAGCAACTCCGCCATCACGCTCCTCCCCGGCGCGGATCGAAGGCCTCGCGCACCACGTCGGCGAGCAGGTTGGCGGCCAGCACCAGCGTGGACATGAAGGCGAAGGCGGCCACCAACTGCCACCACACCACCGGCTCGCGCGCCAGTTCCAGGCGCGCCGCGTTGATCATGTTGCCCCAACTGTAGGTCAGGGGATCCACGCCCACGCCGACATACGAGAGCACCGCCTCTGCCAGCACCAGGCCGGAGAAATCCATGACCGTGCTGATGAGCACGATGTGGAAAACGTTGGGCAGGACATGGCGCAGGAGGATGCGCCCATGGCCGACGCCGAAAGCGCGCGCCGCCTCGATGTATTCGAGCGCGCGTATCTTGAGCGTCTCGCCGCGCAACAGCCGCGCCAGGGTGGTCCAACTGGTCATGCCCAGGATGAGGCACAGAAACAGCAGACGGAAATCCGCGCGCGCGGCGTTGGTGTCGAACATCCGGACATGGGTTTCGATGTAGACCTGGGCCATAAGCACCGCAGCGGCGATGAGCAGCACCGCAGGGATGGAATTGAGCACGGTGTAGATGTATTGGATAACGTCGTCCACCCAGCCGCCGAAATAGCCCGCGGCGATGCCCAGCAGGATGGCCAAAGGCAGGGTCACGAGCGTGGTCAGGGTACCGATCAGCAAACCCGTGCGTATGCTTTTCAGGGTGAGATAGAGCACGTCCTGGCCCACCTTGTCGGTGCCCAGCACATGGTAGGCCGGGGCCAGTGCGGCGATCACTCCCACGAGCACGAAGACGAGCGTCAGCGTCGCTACCAGAGTGCGCGCCGGCCAACCCGCCTGCCCGCGCGCCGCTGCGGTAAGCCACGCGCGTGCGCCCCGGAGACGACCGCAACGCCAGGCCAGAAGCCCGGCGCACAGGGCGCCGACCGCCAGCCCTGCGGCTGCGCCCGAAAGCGCGCGGCGGGCGATGTCGCGCCAGCGCTGGCCTGGGCCCGAACCGGCGGCAATGCGTAGGCGCGGGTAGACCCGCACCACTTGGCCATCAGGCAGAGTCTGCGGCTGGCGCACGAACAAATGCTCGGCCAGAGGGGCAGAATAGGTTTCTTCCTGCACCCGCCACAAGTCCGGCGTCAGCGCGTCGAACACGCTGCGCACCGTGTCCGAGTACTGTGCCGGCTGACCGGGGACGGCCTGCGGCAGGCGCGGGCGGTAATGCAGGGAATCCAGCACGGCGATAAGCGCATAGGCACCCAGCACCACCAGGCAGGCCACTGCCACGGGGCTGTTACCCACGCGCGCCCAAGGCCTACGCCACTGCGGGTTGCGCACGGTCCAGAAGGCCAGCACCGCCACTGCGGCGAGGAGCACGAACAGCAGCGCGTCGGTCCACAAGATGACGGGCCGGAAGGGCAGGCTCATCCCAGCCTCACGCGCGGATCGGCCAGCGCATAGGAGATGTCGGTCAGCATGAGGCCGACGATGTAAAGCAGCGAGCCCAGGAACACCATGGCCCGCACCACGGCGAAGTCCTGCGCCTGGATGGCGTCCACCGTATAGCTGCCCAGGCCGGGTATGCCGAAAAAGGATTCAGTCAGCAGACTGCCGAGAAACAGCAGCGGCAGCACCGCCACGGCGCCCGTGAGGATGGGGATGAGCCCGTTCCTGAGCACATGGCCGAACAGCACGCGCACTTCGGAAAGCCCCTTGGCGCGCGCCGTGCGCACATAGTCCTTGCCGATTTCCTCCTGGAACAGGGTGCGGTACCAGCGCGCGCCGCTGCCCAGCCCGGCCACGATGCTCACCAGTACCGGCAGCAGGATGAAGCGCAGCGCGTGGATGCCGCCGCTGTAGCCGGAGATTGGCAGCAGATGCCAGAGCTTGGCGATGAAGAACTGCCCGGCGATGATGTAGAACAGCCCGGAAATGGACATGAGCAGGATGCACAGCGCGAGGCCCGCCCAGTCCAGATAAGTGCCGCGGAAAAAGATCATCAACAAGGCGAAACTGATGTTGGTCGCCAGGCCGATGACGAACACGGGCACAGCGATCGCCAGGCTGGGCCACATGCGCGTGCGGATTTCCTGTCCGATGTCGCGGCCGTCGTCGGAGCGGCCGAAATCGAACAGGAACATGGCGGCGCTCTTGCGCGCGAACAGCGTGTCGGTGATCTTGTCCACGCCGGCCGCCTTGGGATTGTAGAAAAGCGGCTCGTCGTAGCCGTGCTCCGCCTTCCACCGCGCGATAGCCTCAGGCGTGACGCGCTTGGTGCCCAATTGCAGGCGCGCCATGTCGTCCGGCGTGTTGACCACGAAGAACAGCGCGAAGGTCAGCAGGTTCACGCCCAGCAGGATGGGCACGGCGTAAAACAGGCGCTTGACGAGGTAGCGCATCATCGCGCGGCCTGCCTTTCCTTCCGCCGCCAGGCGCGCCAGGCCGGCAGCACGGCGAGCACGAGCCCGACGGCCAGCGCGCCCAGGGGCCATAGCACCGGACGGTTCCAGGCCTCGCGCAGGCGCGCGCGCAGCGCGGGATCGATGCGTCGGTATTTGAGGGTGTTGTTGGCCATGAAATTGGGCTTGACGTTGTAGACCCAGGGCTGGACGAGGGTGAACGCCTTGGGATAGTAGGCGAACACCCAGGGCGCATCGCGCTCGACGATGGCGTTCATGCGATCGATCAGGGCCAGGCGCGCCGGGCCGTCGTCCATGTAGCGCATCTGCTCGAACAGACGGTCGAACTCGGGGTTGGCGTAATTGGCCGCGTTCTCACCGCCGTCCTTCACCTTGCCGTTGGGGCCATACAGCAGAAAGAAGAAATTTTCCGGATCGGGATAGTCGGCATTCCAGCCCCATTCGAAGATCTGGTCGTTGCCGTGGCGCATCTTGTCCTGGAAGCGGTTGTAGTCGGTCGCGCGCACCACCAGTTGAATGCCCAGCTTGGCGAACTGCTTGCGATACCACTCCAGGCGCGCGCGCGCATCCGGGCCGCTCGCCATGGTATCGAAATACAGCACCAGCGGCTGGCCGGTCGCCGCATTGCGGCCGTCTGGATAGCCCGCGCGCGCCAGCAGTTCGCGGGCATAGGCCAGCGGGCGCCGTTCGATGCGGCCGTCGCGGCGCTGGTACACCCAGGGGTCGTAGGCGTTGGGATCGTAACCGTAGATGCCGGGCGGCAGGGGCCCCTGGCCGGGCACGCCGCGGCCGTTGAGAAAGATGTCGATGAACTGCTCGTAATCGACCGCAATGGATATGGCCTGGCGCAGCTCGCGGTGCTTTGCGTCCAGACCGCCGACCACGGGGTCCAGCATGTTGAACCCCAGGTACCAGATGCTCGGCGCCACGGCGGTGATCAACTGCATGCCGCGCACGCGCATGGCTGGGGCGAGTTCCGCCTGCCCGGCCACGCCGAAACGGATCGCCTGATCGAAGCTGTCGGAACTCAGGCCCGAGGCGTCGTAATAGCCCTGCAGAAATTTATTCCAATAGGGAATGTTCTCCTTTTCCAGGCTGTAGACGGCACCGTCGAGCAAGGGCAAGCGCTTGCCGGCATCCCTGAGCAGGCCCCGCGCGGCATCTCCCGGCATGCCGTGGCGCGGATAGAACTCGGCATGGAAATCGGGATTGCGCATGAGCACCATGCGCCGATTGGGTTCGTTGACCGTGAGCATGAAGGCGCCCGTGCCGACCGGCTGGGTGTCCAGGCTCAGGTTGCGCTGTGCCATGCCCGGCTGGCGATAGAACTCATCCACTACGCGCGGCACGGGCGCGAAGAATGGCATGGCCAGCCAATAAAGAAACTGCGGATATTTGCCCTTGAGGGTGATGCGATACGAGTAGCGTCCCGTCACTTGTGCGCCGGGCAGCGCGTAGCGATCCAGATCGATAAAACCGTGCGGATCGTTCTTGCGCGCCTGTTCCAACTGCGCGCCCAGCCGGCGCAGGCCCAGGATGTATTGCGCCATGAGGCTGTAGATAGGTGAGGCCACTGCGGGGTCGGCCAGACGCTTTATCTCGTACACATAGTCCGCCGCCGTCAGCTCGCGCGTGCCGCTGTGGTGAAAATCCGCCAGGCTGTCGCGCCCCGCCATGCCGGCGGCACCCAGATGCAGATAGCGCGGCCCCCCGTGCGCATCGACGGCAAACGCCGGATGCGGCTGGTAGTAAATGCCCGGCTTGAGGGTGATGTCGTACACGCTTTCGGCGATTTGCCCTATGGGCGCGTCGGCCGGAAGCTCGCGCCCCGCCTTGTCGTAATAGCGCACCCTGGGCAAGCTCTGCGCAGTGAGCGGCTCCAGGGTGTAGGGCCGCTTGAGAAAGCTGTACTGCAGCGGTGGTTCGTAAATCTGGCCGATGATCTCGGTTTCGTTGCTGCTGTAGGCGCGCGCCGGGTCCAGATGCTTGGGCCGCTCGCTGAAGGCGCTGTAGAGAATATTGGCGCGCGCCCGGGAAGCGGGATAGGGATCGTTCCAGACCTTGCCGCAACCGCCCAGCGCCAGAACCAGGCAAGCGAGGGCAAGGTGGCGCAACATGGGCATGGCGGCCAGTGTAGCGGCCGGCCCCGCCCTTGTCAGCCGGTATAATGCGAGGCTTCACGTCACTGGGGAAGCGCCATGGGATTTCTTGCCGGCAAACGCCTGCTCATCACCGGCATCATCAGCAATCGTTCCATTGCCTATGCGGTCGCCGCGGCCTGCAAGCGTGAAGGCGCGGAGCTCGCCTTCAGCTACCAGGGCGAAAGGGCGCGCGAGCGGGTGGAAGGTTTTGCCAAGGAATTCGGCGTCGATCTGGTGTTCCCCTGCGATGTCTCCAGCGACGATGAGATCTCCGCCCTGTTCGAGAATCTGGGCAAGCATTGGGACAAGCTCGACGGCCTGCTGCATTCCATGGCCTTCGTGCCCAAGGAAGCGCTGACGGGCAATTTTCTCGACAACCTCACGCGCGAGAATTTCCGCATCGCCCACGACATCAGCGCCTACAGCTTCCCGGCTCTGGCCAAGGCCGCCCTGCCCTACCTGGAGGGCCGGCGCGCCTCCCTTCTCACGCTCTCTTATCTCGGCGCGGTGCGTTCGGTGCCCCATTACAACGTCATGGGCTTGGCCAAGGCAAGCCTGGAATCGAGCGTCTACTACCTGGCGCAGAACTTGGGCCCCCTGGGCATCCGTGTCAACGGCATCTCGGCCGGCCCCATCAGGACGCTGGCTGCCGGGGGCATCGGCGATTTCAACAAGATCTTCTCCCAAGTCGAGAAGAACGCACCCCTGCGCCGCAATGTCACCGCGGAGGAAGTGGGCAATGTCGCCGCCTTCCTGTTTTCCGATCTGGCCAGCGGCGTCACGGGCGAGATCACCTACGTGGACGGCGGCTTCAACACCACCATGGGCGCGGACTTCTAGACTCATGCGCATCGGCCTGCCGAAGGAAACCAAGGATCACGAATACCGCGTCGCGCTGACTCCGGCCGGTGTCGGCGCACTGGCCGGCGCGGGGCACCGGGTCGAGGTCGAACGCGCTGCCGGCGCTGCCATTGGTTTTCCCGATGCCGCCTACGCAGCCGCGGGGGCGCGCATCGTCGACGCCGCCCAGGCCTGGCAGGCTGAGCTGGTGGTCAAGGTCAAGGAGCCCCAGGCCGCGGAATATGCCCGCTTGCACGCAGGCCAGATATTGTTTTGTTATTTGCATCTGGCCGCGCTGCCCGAACTGACCCGCGCGCTCGTCGAACGCAGAGTCGCGGCCATCGGCTTCGAAACGGTGACGGGGCCTGCGGGCAGCACGCCCCTGCTCGCGCCCATGTCAGAAATCGCCGGACGGCTCGCCCCCCAGGTCGGCGCCCAGGGCTTGTTCATGGCCCAGGGCGGGCGCGGCGTGCTGCTGCCGGGCGTGCCGGGCGTGGCTCCCGCCGAAGTCCTTATCCTGGGCGGCGGCATGGTGGGCGGCAATGCCGCCCGCGTGGCCCTGGGCCTGGGCGCACGCGTCACCGTGCTGGACCGCAACGCCGAACCGTTGCGCCGGCTGGATGACCTATACGGCACGCGCCTGACCACGGGCTTTGCCGACGCCGACACGCTGGCGGAATTGCTGCCGCACGCCGATCTCGTGATCGGCGCCGTGCTCGTGCCGGGCCGCCGGGCGCCTCGCCTGCTGACGCGCGAGCTGCTGCGCCGCATGCGGCCCGGCAGCGCCCTCGTGGACGTTTCGATCGACCAGGGCGGCATCGCCGACACCTCGCGACCCACCACCCACAGCGCCCCTTTCTATGTCGAGGAAGGCATCGTGCATTATTGCGTCACTAACATGCCCGGCGCCGTGGCGCGCACCGCCAGCCTGGCCCTGGCGCATGCCGTGCTGCCCTATGTGCAGGCGCTCGCCGACCAGGGGCTGGGCGGGCTCAAGACCCTGCCGGGCTTTGCCGCCGGACTGCAAGTGCACGACGGCAGCATCACCCTGCCCGGCCTGACAATTAATTAATGCTTAATTCAAGACAAAGAGCTTGCCCAAGATCAAGCCATCGCGCCGCCAGCCTTGAACCCCCCTGCCCGCGGGCGGGATAATGAACGGCTTATAGACTCTTCACCCCCTTGTGGAACAGTATTTCCTGATACTCGTGGGCACGGTGTTCGTCAACAACATCATCATGTCCAAGGTGTTGGGCCTATGCCCCTTCTTCGGCGTCTCCAAGAAGCTGGAAACGGCCTTGTCCATGGGGCTGGCCACCACGTTCGTGCTGACCCTGGGCAGCGGCACGAGCTATCTCATCAACCATTACCTGCTGCTGCCCGCCGGCCTCACCTATTTGCGCACTTTGTCCTTCATCGTCGTCATCGCTGCCATCGTGCAGTTCACGGAGATGTTCGTGGAGAAGACCAGCCCGGTGCTTTATCAGGTGCTGGGCATCTATCTCCCTCTCATCACCACCAACTGTGCGGTGCTGGGCATCCCGCTTTTGAACGTGCAGGCCGACCACAACTTCCTGCAGTCGCTCATCTTTGGCTTCGGCGGCGCGGTGGGCTTCACCATGGTGCTGGTGCTGTTCGCCGGCCTGCGCGAGCGCCTGGACGGGGCCGACATCCCCAAACCCTTTCGCGGCACCAGCATCGCCATGATCACGGCCGGGCTCATGAGCCTGGCCTTCATGGGCTTTTCCGGCCTGGTGCACATCCACTGATGCTGGCCGCAGTGCTGGTCATGGCGGCCATCGCCCTCCTGGTCGGGGGCGTGCTGGGCTATGCGGCGGTGCGCTTCCGCGTCGAGGGCGATCCGCTGGCGGACAAGATCGATGCCCTGCTGCCGCAGACGCAGTGCGGGCAATGCGGCTATCCCGGCTGCAAGCCCTATGCCCAAGCCATTGCCGAAGGCAGCGCGGACATCAACCAGTGCCCGCCGGGCGGCGAAGACGGCATCCGCCGCCTCGCCGAGCTTTTGGGCAAGGAGTTCAAGCCCCTCAACGCCGAGCACGGCCAGCCCAAACCCAAATCCGTCGCCCTCATCGACGAAGCCGTGTGCATAGGCTGCACGCTGTGTATCCAGGCCTGCCCGGTGGACGCCATCCTGGGCGCCTCCAAGCAGATGCACACCGTGCTGGCGGCGGAGTGCACCGGCTGCGAGCTATGCATCGCGCCCTGCCCGGTGGATTGCATCACCATGCAGCCCATCGCCGAAGACCTTGCCAACTGGAAGTGGAAATATCCGGCCGTTCCACTCAAAGACGTGGCATGAGGCAGTTATTCCGCTTCCATGGCGGCGTGCATCCGCCCGAACACAAGGCGGTATCGTCCGCCGCCCCCATCGTTCAAGCGCGCCTGCCACAGCGCCTGATCATTCCGCTGCGCCAGCATATCGGCACGAGTGCGCGCCCCTGCGTAGCAGTCGGCGACAAGGTGCTCAAGGGCCAGATGATCGGGCGTGCCGAGGGCTATGTTTCCGCGGCCGTGCACGCTTCCACTTCCGGAGCCGTCGTCGCCATCGAAATGCGTCCCGTCGCCCATCCTTCCGGCCTGAGCGACCTCTGCGTGGTGCTGGAAGCTGACGGCGACGACCGCTGGATCGAGCGTACCCCGCTGGACCTCGGACGCATGGATGCCAGTTATGTGCGCAACCGTTTGCGCGACCTGGGCCTGGCGGGCCTGGGCGGCGCGGTGTTCCCCAGCTTCATCAAACTCAATCCGGGTGCGCCGGCCAAGGTCTCCACCCTGGTTATCAACGGCGCCGAATGCGAGCCCTGGATCACTTGCGATGACCGTCTCATGCGCGAGCGCGCGCAGGACATCCTCACCGGCGCGCGCATCATGGCCACGCTGCTGCACTCGACGAACATTCTCGTGGGCATCGAGGACAACAAGCCCGAAGCCCTGGCCGCCTTGCAGGCCGCCGCGCGCAGCCTGGACGTTCCGGCGGACATCGTGGCCGTGCCCACGCTTTATCCGGGCGGCGGCGCCAAGCAGCTCATCCAGGTGCTCACCGGCAAGGAGGCGCCCTCGGGCGGCCGCTCAACGGACATCGGCGTGCAGTGTTTCAACGTCGGCACCGCCTACGCCCTGGCGCGCGCAGTGCAGCATGGCGAGCCGCTCGTCTCGCGCATCGTCTCCGTCACCGGCGCCGTGGCGCGGCCGCAGAACTATGAAGTCCTGCTGGGCACCCCCATGGCCGAGTTGCTGGAGCAGGCCGGCCACACGTCGGAGGCCAACGGCGTCATCATGGGTGGCCCCATGATGGGCTTCGACATCGCCGACACCGCCGCCCCCGTGGTCAAGGCCACCAACTGCCTGCTGGTGAAATCGCCCCGGCTCTTCCCACCCCCGCCGCGCGCCATGCCCTGTATCCGCTGCGGCGCCTGCGCGCGGGCCTGCCCGGCGCGCCTGCAACCCCAGGAGCTGTACTGGTTCGCGCGTGCCAAAAATTTCGGCAAGGCGCAGGAATACCACTTGTTCGACTGCATCGAATGCGGCTGCTGCAACTACGTCTGCCCCAGCCATTTGCCCCTGGTGGATTACTACCGCTACGCCAAGAGCGAAATCTGGGCGCGCGAGCAGGAAAAAAATGCCGCCGACCTGGCGCGCCGCCGGCATGAATCCCGCGTCTCGCGCCAGGAACGCGAAAAGGTCGAAAGAGCCGAGCGCCTGGCCGCCAAGGCCCCGGTCAAAAAAGCCCAAGCCACCGTGCCGCCGGACAGCGCCGAAGCCGCCGCGCGCAAGGCTCTCATCGCGGAAACCCTCGCTCGAGTGCAAGCCAAACAGGCGGGCACCGCGCCTGAAAACATCGATACCAATTCCTCTTCCTGATGGCCGTCTCTCCTCATATCCTGCCGCCCGCGCAATCCGTCACGCGCGTCATGGCCTTGGTGCTGCTGGGCCTGGTGCCCGCGACCCTCGTTTATGCCTGGCTGTTCGGGCCCGCCATCCTCATCAACGTGGCCTGGGCGTCGCTGGCCTGCGTCGGCCTGGAAGCGATCATGCTCCGGTTGCGCGGCTATCCCGTGCGCCCCTACCTCGGTGACCTGAGCGCCGTGCTGACGGGCTGGCTGCTGGCGCTGTCCATGCCTGCGCTGTTGCCTTGGTGGCTCACCCTCACGGGCTGCGTGCTGGCCATCGTCGTGGCCAAACACCTCTACGGCGGTCTGGGG
>JAJZSR010000023.1 GCA_021849595.1 Pseudomonadota bacterium
CTCCGCCATCACCACCGCGGAGGCCGCAGCGAACACTAGCCCCAGCCCCCAGGCGCCAAGCATGCGCCGTGGCGCGGCCTCCTGGCGGCGCGCCATGCTTGCGCGGCAGACCGCCTCCATCACCACAGCGGCGATGACAGCCGCTGTGGCCGCGGCCGGATGCAGGTGGGGGGAGAGATCCACGGGGCCTCAGCGCCCGCGCTTGCCGCCCGCTTCCAGCAGGGCGGGGCGCTTGGCGCCCTGGCGCGGCGCGCCGGCCGGACGGCGGGCGCCGCCGCCTTCGCCGGGGCGATTGCCGTTGCCGCGCTGCGGGTTGGGCTTGCGGTGGTCGTGCTTGACCAGTTCCTGGACGGTGCGGCCCTTCCAGGCATCAGGATGGGTCAGGGGGTCGGCGCCGGCCAGGTTGACGGGTTTTTCCCGCGGCGTGCGCTTGGGCGCGGCATTGCCGCGGGGCGCCTGCGGCTGTCCCGCATTGCGCCGCGGAGCTTGCCGCGCGTCGCCGCCGCGCCGTGCCCCCTGATGCTCGGGGCTGCGCAGCTGGATGGGCTGGGGCTTGGCCTTGGGATCGGGCTCGAAGCCGGGCACGATCTGGCGCGGCACTTCGCGCCCCAGCAGGCGCTCGATGTCGCGCATGAGCCTGTGCTCGTCCACGCACACCAGGGAGATGGCGCTGCCGCTGCTGCCGGCGCGGCCGGTGCGGCCGATGCGGTGCACGTAGTCTTCCGGCACCTGCGGCAACTCGTAGTTCACCACATGGGGCAGTTCCGTGATGTCGATGCCGCGCGCGGCGATGTCGGTCGCCACCAGCACCTGCAGGCGGCCGGTCTTGAACTCGGCGAGCGCGCGCGTACGCGCTCCCTGGCTCTTGTTGCCATGGAAGGCCAGGGCGGGGATGCCGGAGCTTTCCAGGGTCTCCGCCAGGCGGTTGGCGCCGTGCTTGGTGCGGGTGAACACCAGCACCTGGTACCAGTTGTTTTCGCGGATCAAATGGCTCAGCAGTTCGCGCTTGCGCTCGCGGTCCACGGGATAGACGAGCTGTTCCACCAGTTCGGCGGCGGCATTGGGCTTGGCCACTTCGATGAGGGCGGGCTCATGCAGCAGGCCGTCGGCCAGGTCGCGGATCTCCTTGGAGAAGGTCGCCGAGAACAGCAGGTTCTGGCGGCCCTGGGGCAGCAGCGCGAGGATCTTCTTGATGTCGCGGATGAAGCCCATGTCGAGCATGCGGTCGGCCTCGTCCAGGACCAGGATTTCGACCGCCGACAGATCCACCGTCTTCTGCTGCACGTGGTCGAGCAGGCGTCCCGGCGTCGCCACCAGGATGTCGACGCCCTGTTGCAGGCGCGTGATCTGGGGGCGGATGTTGACGCCGCCAAACAGGGCCAGCGAGCGCAGGCGAAGGTATTTGCCATAGGCGCGCACGCTTTCCTCGACCTGGGCGCACAGTTCGCGCGTGGGGGTGAGGATCAGGGCGCGCACGCGGGGCCGCGCCGGTTTTTCCGCCGGCGCCTGGGAGAGGCGCTGCAGGATGGGCAGCACGAAGCCGGCGGTCTTGCCGGTGCCGGTCTGGGCGCCGGCCATGAGATCGCCGCCCGCCAGCACGGCCGGAATGGCCTGCTGCTGCACGGGAGTGGGTTGGGTGTAGCCGCGTTCGGTCACGGCACGCAAGATTTCCCCGGCCAGGCCGAGTTGGGAGAAGGACATGTAGACTCCGTTGGGGAACCGGCCTGCCGCTTTGCTAAGCGCCAGTCTGAAGGCGGGTTGGGATGATGACTTTGTTGCGCGCAGCCGGGAGACTGGAACTAGGCTGCGCTGCGGATGATACCAGAAAACCACGGTATCCCAGGCCAACGGGGTTTTTCTGCCTCAGGGCGCGGCTATGCAGTCCGCCCGGACGGTGTCGCAGGGCGGCGCATTCCAGCTATGGAGAGTGCTGCCGAAGTCGGCCCCGCGCCGCGCCGCAGTCATTTCCGCGACGATGGCGACGGCGATTTCCGGAGGCGTCACGGCGCCCAGATTCAGCCCGACCGGCCCGCGCAGGCGCGCGATCTGTGCTGCCGTCAGGTCGAAATCGAGCAGCCGCCGGCGGCGTCGCGCATTGTTGCGGCGCGAGCCCAAGGCGCCCACGTAGAAGGCGTCGCTTTGCAGTGCCCGGATAAGCGCGAGGTCGTCGAGTGCCGGATCGTGGGTGGCGGCCACGACGGCGCAGCGGTAGTCGAGCGCCATTTGCGCCGCCGCGTCATCCGGCATGGTATCCACCAAGGCTACGCCCTCGATGGCTTCCCATGCCTTCAGGTACTCCTCGCGCGGGTCGCACACCATGACGCGGTAGTCGAGCATGCGCGCCATCGTCGCCAGGTAGCGGGGAAGCTGGCCGGCGCCGATCACGAGCAGGCGGTAGCCCGGCCCGTGCACAGTGCGCAGCGTGCGGCCGTCGAACTGTAGGCCGTCGCGCGCGCCGGCCGGCTGCAGCGTGACGTGACCGGTCGCCAGGTCGAGGCTGCGCTCGATGCAGTATTGCGCTTCGATGGCCTCCAGTAGCGCACGCACGCCGCTGCGCTGCGCCAGGGGCTCGATCACCAACTGCAGCGAGCCGCCGCACGGCAAGCCGAAGCGGCGCGCTTCCTCGGCCGTGGCGCCATAGATGACAAGCTGAGGCAGATTACCCAGCAGCGCTCCGGCGTGGGTGCGCCCGATGAGGTCGTCCTCTACGCAGCCGCCGGACACCGAGCCGGCGACCAGCCCGTCCTCGCGCAGGACCATGAGCGAGCCGGGCGGACGCGGTGCCGAGCCCCAGGTGCGCACCACGGTGGCCAGCATGGCCGCGTGGCCCTCCTCGATCCACTGCAGCGCGGTGCGCAGAACCTCCGCGTCGGCACTATCCATGGAAGGTTCCGTCCGGTAGGCGTGCGTCCCGGGCATGACGCTGACGAACGCGCTGCAGATCTTCCGGGGTGTCGATATCGACGAAGTAATGCTCGCAGTCGGTGTCGAAATGCGCTACGCGATCGGGATGGTGCGCCATCCAATGGCGGACGCCGGAATCCGGCGGGCCTTCGGTCACCGCGTCGCGCAGCCGCGCCGCCATGACGACGGGATTGCCGAAACGGCCCTGCGAGCGGGGGCGCACAATGTCCGCGTCGCCGCGCCGCGCGAAGGCAGCAAGCAACGCACCCAGGTCCCGCGCGGTGAGCAGCGGCTGGTCAGCCAGCGCGATGAGTATGGCGTCGAGGTCGTGGGGCAGGGCGGCGAGCCCCGCACGCAGCGAACTCAATTGCCCAGTGGCATAGTCCGGGTTGCGCACAAGCGCAACCGGACAGTCCGCCAACACGGCCTCGATTTCTTCGGCCCGGTGCCCGGTCACTACCGCCAGTTGGCTCATCCCGGCATCCGTCAGGGCGCGCACCAGATGCCGGATGAGCGGGACGCCGTCGACTTGCAGGAGCGGCTTGGGCCGACCGCCCAGGCGTGTCGCCACGCCTGCCGCCAGCACCACGGCAGCCACCCTGGACGCCCGATTCGGAGCTTGTGGGGCAGCGTCAGAATCCCGCGCCATGGGATGTGGGAGAACCGAACCCTGCTCGAAATTTCTCGCGCGCTCGACCATAGTCCACAGCATAGCGCAAACGTACGCGCCGAAACCCGCCGGGGGAACCGGGGTGCCCTTATTCGGCCGCGGCTTGGGCCAGTGCCTGCTGCAGCCTGTCTATCCTGGCGGCGAGGGCATCCTTGTCCCTGATGTGGAAGCGCCGGGCAATTTCGGCCACCGGCCGGTAGGCGATGAAGGTCTTGTCCTTGGCCCCCTGCCAGACCAGTATGCGCAAGGGAAAGTCTATGGCCGCCTCGGGCGCAGCGACCATGAAAGGCGTTCCGGCCTTGGGGTTGCCGAACAAGGTGACGACGGTAGGTTGCATGGCCAGGCCGGCCTTGTGCGCCCCCGCCGCATGATCGATCACGGCGAACACCGTCAGGCCCTTGTCCTTGACGGCGTGCTCCAAGCGGGCCTGGGTGGTCTGGAAATCAAATTTGCTCGTCACCACCCGCAGCCCGGCGTCCGCATGGGCGACTAGGGGAATGGCCAGGAAAAGAAAGAAATACAAAAATTTTTTCATTGGCAAGGCTCCGTTTTAACGCCCCCCGATCGGGCGTCTGATTCACCTGCGATAGGCAGGGCCTGCCTTGGTCGCACGGCAGAGATTTTCCTTACAGAAAAATCAGGCGGCTGGAAAATCCAACGTCCTATAAGAAACCAAAATTAACATTAACTTAATCAGAACTTAATTTTTGTCCGCAAATATGTCTCCTCCCCGCGCAACAAGTGCGGGGAACACCGTTTCTTTTCGTTCATTAGGGAGACCCCATGCGCAAACTGACCGTTATTTTCACCCTGGCCTTTGCCGGCCTCACATCGTCCGCCTTGGCGGACGACGACCATGGTACCGATTTCGGCCAATATCGTGATCGTCTGCTGCAGGCCCACGCCAGCCAGTTGTTCGGCGTCGCCGGGCCGCTCCAGGCCGCATCAACGGCCAGCATCGATGCCGCCACGGCTGAAGCCAATCCGGCCGCTTTGGTGACTGCCGCCCACGGGCTGCGGGTAAAGGTGGTTTCCGCCGCCGCCAATCTGGGGGCCAACATCGATATGATGGCCTTGTGGCCCAACGACGCGCACCCCACCCACATCATCGCCTGCAACGAGCAGGGCACGGACAAGCCGGGCGTACAGCGCATCAGCCTGGCGGATGGCAGCGTCGAAACCATACTCACGGGAACCAAATCCTGCGACCCGGCCCACCGCACGCCCTGGGGCACCATCGTCGTGGCCGAGGAAGCCGGCAACAGCGGCAGCATGCTCGAGATCATCGACCCCCTGCATACGACCAACGTGGTCTATGATCGTGCTACTCATATGCTGTCCGGTGCCGATGCCGTGCATGTCGCCTATCGTCCGGCGGTGGGCCATCTGTCCTTCGAGGGTGTCGCCATCTACCCGAACGGCGTGATGTACTACGGCGATGAGAACCGGCCCTCCAAGGGCACCGGCGGCGGCGCCTACTTCAAGTTCGTGCCTTCCGTGCCCTGGACCGGAAGCACACCTATCGGCAGCCTGGGCGAATCGCCTCTGGCGGCCGGCCAGGTCTACGGCCTGCGCCTTGGCAAGAACGGTGCCGACCCGGGTACTGACTACGGTCAGGGCACCGAAACCGGCAAGGGCAACTGGGTGATGATCAGCGGCTCCCATGACGCCGACCTGCGCGCCGCGGCTGCAATCTACAATCTCACCGGCTACTATCGTCCGGAAGACATCAATGCAGACCTTAAGGCGCTGGCCGAAGGCAAGGTGCGTTTCTGCGCCAACAACACCGGCAACGAGGAAGCCGACCGCAGCTGGGGCAATACCATTTGCGTTACCGACGGCACGCTGGATGAAGCCGCTTCCAACACTGCGACACCCGAGGTGCAGCTTTTCGTCGTCGGCAACCGCGACATCGCCATGATGGATAACATCGCCTATCAACCCCGGCGCGGCAACTGGGTGGTTCAGGAAGATCGCGACGCGCCCGGCATGAGCGGCGAGGGCTATCCCTTCAACGACTCCATCCACCTCTGCCTGGACGACGGTGACGATGCCGACACCTTGTCCGACGGTTGCGTGCGCATCCTCAGCCTGAACGACCTCAACGCCGAGTCCACGGGCGGCCTGTTCGACGCCTCCGGCAAGAGTTATTACTTCAGCGTTCAGCACAACGTCACCGGCCACGGCGTCATTTTGAAAGTGACGGGCTGGAAGTGACAGACGATCACCGGGCCGTGCCGGCCTGGTGATCAAGCGCAAGGGGCGCGGCCTACCGGTCGCGGCCCCGGCGCCGAAAACAAGCGCGCGACATCAGGCTCACGGGTGCGCCGCCCCATATACTTAGTTATTACTTAACAATAACTTACCTTACAAATCCTCCCGGGTTGTGCGATGATTGCGCTGCCAGTAGAGGATAAAAAATCGATTGCAAGACGATGACGGGGCATCTAAAAAGCTAGCTCAAAATGCTCATTTACTTTAGCTAGATTTTTATAGCCATAACTTTCACGTCTTGCCTGATCTCTCCCCACCTGGTTTCTCGCGTCCTGTCCGGCCGTGAATTTCTTCCACCGGCCGGCAGCGGTTTGGCCACGCGTCCGCCGCGCACCGGGGCCTTGCCTGCAGCATCGTGCGGCGAATGCATCCGCACCGCTCCGGGGAGAAAATGCGCTCGGGCAAATGTTCCTTCTGAGCCAGCTATTTCGCGGGACATCCCCGATGCCGTTGCGGCCAGGCTTACGCGCGCAAACGATTGCCGGCGACACGCATCCATCGTCAGGGAAGAACGGCGGACATGGGCGGCCCAGGCATGGCTTTGACGATCCCGGTGGCCGAGATTATCGAGAAGGGCGATGACCCTCTGCTGGGCACGCGCGCATCCTGGGGGCGTGTGCTGCTGCGCGACATCGCAACCATACAGAATGGCTATTCGTTCGAATCCGCCAGGTTCACCCGCGGCGCCGGGATGCCGCTCATACGGATACGCGATATCGGCGCCGGGCGCACCGAGGCCCATTATGCCGGCGAGTACGATCCTGCCTATGTGGTGGAAGCCGGCGACCTTCTGGTCGGTATGGACGGTGAGTTCCGGTGCGCCCTCTGGCGCGGGCCGAGGGGGTTGCTGAACCAGCGCGTCTGCCGGGTAACCGCAAGTCCGGACACTTACCACGCCAAGCTGCTCGCCTTTCTCCTACCCGCCTACCTGGAAGCCGTCCACAGAGTGACCTCGTCCGTCACGGTAAAACATCTCTCCTCGAAAACCCTGGGGGAAATTCCCTTGCCGTTTCCGCCGATGGCGCAGCAGGCGCGCATCGTCGCAGCCCTCGAAAAACAATACTCCCGCCTGAATGATGCCGTTGCCGCGCTGAGGCGCGCCAAAGCCAATCTGGCGTGTTACCGGGCGGCTGTCCTCAAGACGGCCGTCGAAGGCCGCCTCGTTAAAACCGAGGCCGAACGCGCGCGCCGGGAAGGCCGCGACTACGAGAGCGGCAACGCGCTCCTGCAGCGCATCGGCAAGACCCGCTCAGGGGCGCGCACAGGCGTCCGCAAATACAAAGACCCGCCGCCGCCGGATATCTCGGGCATGCACGAGTTGCCGCAGGGCTGGATCTGGGCGAGCTATGCGCAAATGGGCGATGTCGTCACGGGCTTTACGCCATCCACCCGCGATGCGGAAAACTTCGGCGGCGGCATCCCGTTTTTCCGGCCCACCGATCTCGCCGGAGGGACGCATGAGGCTAAGAAGCGGGCCTACCTTTCCGAGAAGGGGATGGCAAAAAAGCGCCCGATTCCCGCCGGCGCGGTATTGGTAACTTGCATCGGGCCGACCATCGGGGACTCCATGCTGGCGCCACTGGATTGCATGGTCAATCAGCAAATCCACGCCGTCATCCTGAACCCCGACTTGGTCGACCCCGCCTTGGTTCACTTCTGGACCGTGAGCCCGGGCGGTTATAGGCAAATTCTCGGCGCGGCTTCGGCCACCGTCGTGCCGATACTCAACAAGTCGAGATTCGCCGCGCTCAAGGTACCCTTGCCGCCCCTCGCCGAGCAGCGCCGCATCGTCGCCGAGGTCAAGCGACGCCTGGACATCCTCCGCACCCTCGAGACGAGAACCGATGCCAGCTTGATACGCGCCGAACGCTTGCGTCGCGCCGTGTTAAAGGCAGTGCTGCTTGGCGGCGAGGCGGTTCAGCGCGAGACATCGTCGGGCGCGCAACTGCCGCCTTTTGACGCACTTGCAGCCGATGCCGCCATCGGCCCGCAGTAGCTTTTCGGAACCCGTCAGCCTGCAAGACCACCGCGGCACGCTACGCTATGGTCCCCGACGATCCTGATCTCTGTCGCGTTCCCGGCCAGGTTCACCCCGGCGCTCGGGAGCGCCCGTGCGTTGCTGCCGCTCTTCTCGAACCTGCGGCCTGTGCATCTGCTCGCCGCGCGGCGGCTGGGCGCGCGCAGGCGGGCGATGTTCCTGCACGCCCGGCCCGGGCCGCGGTGCGGGTTGCTGGGATGGGCCTCGGAATTCCTCCCGCTGCCGGGGTTGCGCGGCCGGCCCAGGATGCGGCGGGGCGCCCGGCGGGGGTGCCCGAAATTCTTCGCGCTGCCTTTGCGGAAGTTGCGCAGGAGGAACGGGACGCTGCCTTTCCTGCTGACGGAGGCGTTGCTCTCCGGGCGCCGGTTGCGGCGGCCGCTCCCTAAACAGCTCACGCGCCAGGGGGTCGCGCGGGCTGTAGCGGTAGTCCCGCTCCCTGAGCTCGCGCTGATGCTCCCACTGACGGGGATAATGCTCCCCGGTGTAGCGCCGCTGATAGACGGGCAGGGGCGCGGGCGGCGGGATGGCACGGCGATTCCAGCGATCCCAGTCATGGTGATGCTCTTCCCAGCGCGGTCCCCAGATTTGGCCCCATCGCGGCGGCTCGTCACGCAGCCAGCCGCGGAAGTAGGGAGGCGGGTAGCGGTAATAGCGCACCGGGATGCGCAGGATGAACAGCGGCACCTCGTCCGGGCTCACCAGCCACCAGGGTCCGTTGTACCAGGTGCTGGCATACCAGTTGCTGTCCTGGTACACCCAGTACATGCCGTCGTAGAAGAAATAATTCACGCTCAGATAGGGGGCGTAATAGACGGGGTAGCCGGGCATCAATACGAGGTCGGGATATACGGGCAGGTTGATCCCGATGCTTAGGTGCGGAAGCCCGATGCCTATGCTCACCTGGGCAGGGGCGGGCAGCGGGAACAAAAACATTCCCAGGGCAATGAATACATAGCGGATTTTCGACATTTTGGCCTCCGTTCCTTGGCTCGGGCAGCGCCGGGTGGGGTACGGGCATGCCGCAGATTTCACTTTATACGCAAAATCTGCGGCCCGCTTTGCGGAACGCCCGAAGCCGGGGCCGGAGGGCGCGCGCCTAGCAGGATCTTCTAGAAATTGCCGGCGACGAAGTCGCGAAAATGGCGGAGGGGAACCACATAGGTGGCATCGCAATTGAAAGTCGCCGTGACGATGCCTTGCCCCAGCGAAATGGCCGCACTGCACAGATAATAGTCGTCGGCCGCGCGCAGGCGGACGAGGTCGCACACAATGTTGCCGATGTCGTCGACGCTGCCCAGCGTCCAAGAGCGGGGCTGCGGACGCGGCCGGACAAACCCCGGGCCGCCGTGACGGAAGCGTGCGACCGGCCCCTCGCTGATGCGCCGCTGTATCCAGTCGATGGCGTTGATCTTGGCATCGAAGGGCATAAGTACGAAGTGGCGCTCGACATATCCCGCCAAGGTCAAGGCATCGACATCATGGATCTCATAGCCAAAAGGATTCAGGATGGTTTCGGTGCGCACCTGGGCTCCGGCGAAGTCGATATGCAGCGCATAGCAGTCCGTTTGGGTCAGGAGCCGCTCGCAGATTTCCGACACCAGATGGATCTTCCTGTCGGCGGACGACTCATATTTATTTCGAGTCAAGGTGGTTTCCTGCAGGGACGGATCGCCGCGGTAACTGATGAATTGCCGGCCGGGAGGCAGGCCTTTCTCGCTCAAGCCGGGGCCCGGATCAAAGCGGTGCCTGAGGGCTTCCCGGTCTATCGGCGCTCGGGGCTGGCGGCTGTGGGGCTTGGTTTTCGGCAGGACGTCCGTAGCGATGCGCATCTTTCTATTCTCCAGGCCGCTGGGGCGGATAAAAGGAAGCCCAGTCTGTTGGGCCGCGTCTTGCCGCCGGATTGCCCGGAGTTCACAAAATCGTAAGGTTTTGCCGTTGCGCTTGGGGCGAAGCCGAGTTCAGGACTCGGCGCACCGCTGGGAAGCTCAGCGGATGACGACCTTGGTGCCCACGTGTACCCATTTGGCCAGTTGCCCGATCTCGCGGTTGGTCAGCGCCACGCAGCCGTCCGTCCAGTTGAAATTGCCCTGCACCCAAGGCAGTCCTCCGCCCACGCCGTGGATGCCGATCTGGCCTCCCAAAGGCGTATTCTGGGGCGGAATGCGGTGCAGGCGCGCTGCAGCGGTGATGGCGCGACATTGCGCGGCCGTGATGGTGCCGTCGGCATAGGCGCGCAGGGCGGCGTGTGCGGTGGGATAGTCCAGCCCGAAGAAGGTGCGGAAGCGGCTGTGGCGGTCTATCCAGCCCACATGGAAAATGCCCAGCGGGGTGGTATCGTCGCCATGCAGATGTTCGCGCGCGGTACCGCCGCTGCCGATGGAAATCTCGGGAAAGCGCGCGATCACCTGGCCGTCGGCAGCGTACACCGTGAGAACGAGCTTCTCGGTGTCTACCAGCACCCAGGGCCGGCCCGGCGTGGCCTTGGACGCGCTGGGCAACATGCCCAGGACAACGAGGGTTAGAATGGCGCAACGTCTCAGCTTCCAAGCGATCATGCGGCACCTGCCAAAACCGATTCCATTTCCGCGTTTGCCCGTCATCTCGCGCGCCAGGGCCGCCTTGCTGGCCTGCCTGTGGCTCACCCTGGCCGGCTCGGCGCCCGCTCTGGCCGCCCAGTTCCGCCTGCCCGCGGGGGGCGGCAACGTGGTCGGCCATATCCAGGTGATTTCTGCCGATGCCGGCAATACCCTGCTGGACATCGCGCGCCATTACGACCTGGGTTTCAATGAAATCACTGCCGCCAACCCCGGCGTATCGATCTGGGTGCCCGGCGCCGGAACCCGTATCGTCGTGCCCACGCAATTCATCCTGCCGCCCAAGCCATGGGTCGGCATCGTCGTCGATATCCCGCGCCGGCGACTTTACTATTTTCCGCGTCATCCGGCCAACCAGCCGGGCACGGTGATCACCTTTCCGGTGGGCATTTCGCGCAACGGCTGGCCGACGCCTTTGGGCAGGACGAGCATCATCGCCAAATTCAAGGATCCGAAGTGGATCGTGCCCAAGGACATTCAGCAAGAGCATCAGCAGGAAGGCCAGACCAATTACCCGAGCTATTTCCCGCCCGGGCCCGACAATCCCATGGGCATGTTGGCGCTGCAGACGGGCTTCCCGGAAATCTACATCCATGGCACGGACCGGCCTTGGGGCGTGGGTATGCGGGTGAGCCACGGCTGCGTCCATCTCTATCCGGAAAACGCCGCCTATCTGTTCCCGCGCGTGCCCGTCGGCACGCCGGTGCGCATCATCGACCAGGCAGTTCTGGTGGGAGAGCGCAACCATGTCCTGTATCTGAGCATCTCCAAACCCGTCGCCGGCTACCCGGGCGCCCAGGACAGCCTGCGGCTGCAAACCCAGGAGGCGATTGCGCAATTCGCCCGCACGCACCGCGGCGCGCTGCCGGCGATTGATTGGACAACCGTGCGTGGCGTGCTGGCGGCGCGCGACATCATGCCCACTCCCATCAGCTCCGGTGCGCCCACGCTCACCCAGGAAATCGCGGTCCTCACGCCGACGCAGTATGCGTTTGCGCCCTATGGCATGAGCGCCAATGCGGCGGCACCACCGGCGGTGCACTGACAGGGTGCGCGGGCCCGGCCATTGCCGGGCCGTGTAAAATTCCGCCATGAGCGAAGCCGCCCTCGATCCGGTCCAGACCGAACTGCCCATCGCCCGAGTCCGGGGTGAGCCGCTGGCCGAACTGCCTGCGGATCTCTATATCCCGCCCGATGCCCTGGAAGTGTTCCTGGAAACCTTTGAGGGGCCGCTGGATCTGCTGCTCTATCTTATCCGCCGCCACAACCTGGACGTGCTGGATGTCCCCATGGCGGAACTTACGCGCCAGTATCTGGCTTATGTCGAAGCGGCACGCGCCTCGCGCCTGGAACTGGCGGCGGAATACCTGCTCATGGCGGCCATGCTCATCGAAATCAAGTCGCGCATGCTGCTGCCGCGTCCGCCCAGGGCCGGCGAGCCGGAGCCCGAGGATCCGCGCGCGGAACTGGTGCGGCGCCTGCTGGAATACGAGCAGATCAAGTTGGCGGCGCAGACCCTGGACAAGCAGCCCCAGCTCGGGCGCGATTTCGAGCCGGCCGGCGCCTGGCTCAGCGCCGCCGCCCAGGCCCTGCCGGAAGTGCAGTTGCGCGACTTGGCCGATGCCTGGCTCGCCATCCTGGCACGCGCGCGCCTGAACAAACACCACCGCATTCCCCGCACCGAGCTTTCCGTGCGCGAGCATATGGCGCGCATTTTGCGGCTGCTGCAGGATGGGTGCTTCGTGGAGTTCCAGGAATTGTTTCCGCCCTCCGCCGGTGTGGCCGAGCTGGTGGTGTGTTTTCTCGCCGTGCTGGAGCTGGCGCGCGAATCCCTCCTGCGCGTGAGCCAGGATGCGCCACTGGCGCCCATTTACGTGAAACGCCATGAACCCGACGAGCATCGACAACCTGAATGAGTTGAAGACCGTGCTGGAGGCCGGCCTGCTGGCCGCGGATGGCCCGCAGACGCTGAAAGACCTTGCGCGCATGTTCGAGCAGGACTTGTCCCCTGACATGCTGCGCCGCGCACTGGAAGAATTGCGCAAAGACTGGGAGGGACGCGGCGTGGAGCTGGTGCAGGTGGCGGAAGGCTGGCGCTTTCAGACACGTGCAGAAATGCAGCCCTATCTTGCCCGCCTCAAGAACGAAAGGCCACCGCGCTATTCCCGCGCTGTGTTGGAGACGCTGGCCATCATCGCCTACCGCCAGCCGGTCACGCGCGGGGACATCGAGGACATCCGCGGCGTGTCCGTGAACGCGCAAATCATCAAGACCCTGGAAGACCGGGGTTGGGTGGAAACCGTCGGCCACAAGGAAGTGCCAGGCCGCCCGGCGCTTTTGGCAACGACGAAAAAATTCCTGTCCGACCTCAATTTGCGCAATCTGGCCGAACTGCCGCCGTTGGAAGAGCTCGGCAACGTGCTCGCGCCGGAAGCCGCGGCGGTGGCGGCGATGCCGGCCCCCTCTGAACTGATCGGGGACGAATCGGAGGTTCTGGAAGAACCTGAGTTGTCGCCGGCCCACCACGCGGTTGTCGTTGCGGCGGAGGTGGTTGACGATGAAGACGAGGACGATTCGATGCCGTTTTCGGGCGCGCTTTCGGCACGCGAGCAATAAATTGCCGAACTATATGCCTCCGCCCTGTCGGGCAGAGGATTAGGGGTGCTCTGGGGCACCGTCGAGCGACGCGCAGACGATTTCTATTTCTTGGTTTCCGCCCGACCCGAGAGCAGGGTCGAAGAATCGCCATGAGCTGGGTGGCAGATGCGTTTGCCCAACCACTGTCCCCTGCGCCGAGTAGAGTGTCGCGCCAGTGTAGGCAAGCGTCTCGTCCTGGCAATTCACCACACCTTCAGCTTCCGCTGCGACAAACAGATGCTTCTTATCCGGGGTGAACTGCGGCCTTAAAAACTCTTTCCTTTCCCGGAAAGCGCCGAGGCCATGCGTGGCGTGGATGGAATCCATGTTCACGAAGAGCCGGAACGAGGTGTCGGCCTCTACCGTGACCTCGGTCCAGCCAACGGTGTGTCCTGGTTGACAGCAAAGCATTGCCGCAAGAGCGGTGGGGAAGGGCCAGTTTTTCTTTTTCATGGGGCGTTGGCAAATGCATCAGTCCGTCAGTTGAGCGGGCGCCTGAGCCCATGCCATCCAAGGCCCCTGAAAGGCCGCGCTAGAGGGGGGCGGATGGTCGACCGCCATCAGAAATTCGTGGGGGGCGGGGAGGTTTCCTGGCGGCGCTTATCCTCATACATGGCCTCATCGGCATGTCTAAGGAGCTCGTTAACGTCTTTGCCATCCTCCGGATAGCGCGCGACCCCGATGCTCGCGGACACGTGCATACTGGCTTCCCCAATGTCGATGGGCTGGTTGAGCGCGGCGCGGATCTTTTTCGCTACAACCGACGCGTGTTCGGGCAACCGGGCGCCTTCAATCAGCACCACAAACTCGTCGCCGCCAATCCGGGCGACAGTGTCGGTGTCCCGCAGGCACCGCTTCAAACGCTTGGCAACTTCCTGAAGCAACAGATCTCCGGCCGCATGGCCCAGGGTATCGTTGACGTCCTTGAATTTGTCGAGATCGAGGTAAAGCAGGGACAAGCGCTCAAGTTCTTTTCTTCGCGTCCGCGCCAGAGCTGCTTCAAGGCGGTCGTAGAGGAGATTTCGGTTGGGTAGGTCAGTCAGCTGATCGTATTCAGCAGTGCGTTGTAAGTGCGTGTGAAGCTGCTTGCGCTCTATGGCGGTGGCGATTTGCGTCGAGACGAACTGCAGCAGTTCCTTGTCCTCGTCGGTATAAACGGTGTCACCCGCGTGCGTGGTCAGTACCAGTGCGCCGATAGTTCCATTGTGCGAGCTGAGCGGCACGCATAGCCCGCAAAGAGTTGGATCTGTCCTAAGTGCCGCTCGCAGCCTTGCGGAAAGCTTCCCCGAAGTCTTGGCGGTGACCAGCAGGGGTTGCTCGCTGCGAACAACTTCCGCGCACAATGCCTCCATCGTTGCCCTTGCGGTCGCTTGATCGGCGTCAGTGGCCTGATAAGGGAAAGTCAGCTCTCCCTGCACGGCATCATGCAGTGCCACGGCAAAATTGCGGGCCGGGAGCAGGCCGCCGATGATTTGGCGAATCTGCTGGAATAGGGTAACAAGATCTTCCGCTGCATAGGCTGCTTCGGATATGGCGTAGAGCGCCGTTTGCATTGCGTCGGCGCGCTTGCGCTCCGTGATGTCCCGCGCCACGGCAATTCTTACGCGATCCGTCTCAGACCAGCGGGCCGACCACATGATGTGAACAAGGCGCCCATCCTTGCGTACATAGCGGTTCTCGAAATGGAAGTTTGGGCGCCCTGACATGATTTCCTGCGCCGCCTGCAGCGTCCGGGCGCGATCCTCAGGTGCGACCATGTCGATCATCGGGCGACCGATCATCTCTTCTGCCGTGTAGCCGAAAATTCGTTCGCACGCGGCGCTGACAAATACGAAACGCCCCTCTGCATCGACGACACACACGGCGTCGAGCAGGAGATCAACAAAAGTGGCGAGTTGGGAGTGAGTGCCGGTTCCCATTGCGGGCACAGTTTAACTTGCATCCGCCGGCCGCGCGATGCTCCGAAGGTGCGGAAAAAATACCGCGCCTCAAAACTGTCTCCTTCGGAGGCGCACATCCCAGCGATAAATATGCGCGTTTGCCAATATGACCTCATCGAGGTCGCGGGAAAGGCTGCGGGGGTTCGCCACTAGCTTGACTGTTGGGGCTGCTGAAAAACAAAACCCACTGATAAATCAGTGGGTTGGTGCATGGTGGAGGCGGGGGGAATCGAACCCCCGTCCGCAAGCTCTCTACAGCCAGTTCTACATACTTAGCCTTGCCTATTGATTTAGCCCGCAACCCGCCGACAGGCAGGCTGATTGCGAGCGATCCGCTGGGTTTTCGTCCTGGCCCCCGCGGCGTGGGCCAAGCTTACTTCCTGCTGTTTATGACGCTGCTGCTGGTGTTACCCAGCCCGACCCGCAGGCCGATCGGTGCAGCGTCCGGCCTTAAGCGGCCAGAGCGTAAGATTCGTCGTTGGCGACTATCTTTTTTACGGATGGATTTACGAGGTAGCCCGATCCTCGGTATGCCCTAACTGCTTCGCAACCCACGTCGAAACCGGGTCGCCCCCTGTAAAGGTGAAGCCGGAACTCGCTGAAATCCGGCTGAATCAGATTCTAATCGATAGATGAGGGTACCGCCAAAAAGTTCAATACCTCGGCCGGCGCGTTGATGCAGGCCAGGGCCTGCCAGTCCGCGGGACGGTCGTGGCCGGCAAGATAGCCCCACAGCGCGACCAAAGCCTGCATCCCCGCGGCGCGGGCGGCCTCCACGTCGCGTTCGGCATCGCCGACGTACAGACAGGCGTCGGCGGGCAAGCCCAATTGTTCCGCAGCGTAGTGCATGGGGTCGGGGTGCGGTTTGGGCTGTGGACAGGTATCGCCGCTGACCACGGTGGCGGCACGCTCGGCCAGGCCCAACAGGGAAAGCAGCGGTTCAGTGAAGCGGGCCGGCTTGTTGGTGACTACACCCCAAGGCACGCGACGTGCTTCCAGGGTGTCGAGCAATGCCGGGATGCCGTCGAAAAGGCGCGACTCGCGGCAGAGGTTTTCGGCATAAAGCTGAAGAAAATCGTTCCGGTAGGCCTCGAATTGCGCATGGCCGGCATCCAGACCGAAACCGATCTTGAGCAGGCCGCGCGCGCCGTGGGAGGCGTGGGGGCGAATTTCATCGGCCGGCAGGGGCGGCAGTTTGTGGCGCGCACGCAGCAGGTTGAGCGTCAGGCCCAGATCAGGCGCGGTATCCACCAGGGTACCGTCCAGATCGAACAGGATGGCTTGGAAAGCTCGGAGGTTCTGCGTCATGCGGGGCGGCTCACGGCTTGCGGCAGGCCATCAAATAATTCACGTCGGTATCCGGCTCCAGCTTGTAGATTCGGGTGAGCGGGTTGTAGGTCATGCCCACGAGTTCGGCAACTTCCAGTCCGGCTTCGCGCGCCATGCGGGCAAGTTCGGCAGGGCGCAGGAACTTGGCGTAGTCGTGGGTGCCGCGCGGCAACAGCTTAAGCACGTATTCGGCGCCCAGCACCGCGAACAAATAGCTTTTGAGATTGCGGTTGAGGGTGGAAAAAAAAACCCAGCCCCCCGGTTTGGCGAGTTGGGCGCAGGCCGTCACCACGCCGGCAGGCTCGGGCACATGTTCGAGCATTTCCATGCAGGTCACGACATCGAAAGCGCTAGGTAGTTCGGCGGCCAGGGTTTCGGCCGCGGCCAGGCGATAGTCCACCTTAAGACCCGATTCGTACAGATGCAGGCGCGCCACTTTGAGGGCCTTGTCCGAGAGGTCGATGCCGGTGACCTGTGCCTCCCGGGACGCCAGGCTTTCAGCCAGGATGCCGCCGCCGCAGCCCACATCGGCCGCGCGTTTGCCCGCCAGGCCGCCGCTCACGCGCTCGATCCAGCCCAGGCGCAGGGGATTGATGTCGTGCAGGGGTTTGAATTCCGACTCGGGATCCCACCAGCGATGCGCCAATTCGCTGAATTTGGCGATTTCGGCAGGGTCGACGTTTTCGGTTTCGGGGGCTGCGGCGGTCATGATGGCTCTTCAGGCATGGGGCAGGAGTTTCTGACGCCAGTAGTTTACCCTCGCGCGCAGGTCGCTTTCATCCAGATCGATCAGCCGACCATCGGCAACGCGCGTCTCGCCGTCCACCCAGACGTGGGTGACGTCGTGCCGCTCGGCCACGTAAACGAGGTGGGAAAGGGGATCGAACAGAGGCTGATGCTGCAGATCGTCCAGCCGCACCGCCACTAGATCGGCGCGCTTGCCCGGCGTGACCGAGCCCAGGGTTTCCTCCAGACCCAGCGCGCGGGCCGCGTTGAGCGTGGCGGCGGCAAGCACTTCGGCGGCGCTTGCCGCGGTCGGGTCGCCGCTTGCACCCTTGGCGAGCAGGGCTGCCAGACGCATTTCCCCCAGCAGATCCAAGCGGTTGTTGCTGGCGGCGCCGTCGCTGCCGAGGCCGACGTTCACCCCGGCGGCACGCAGGGCTGTCAGCGGAGCGATGCCGGACGCGAGCTTGAGGTTGGATGTCGGGCAGTGCGCAACGTGGCAGCCATGGCGCGCCAGCGTCTCGATTTCTCCGGCATTCAGATGCACCGCGTGCACGCCGATGAACTGGGAACAAAGCAGCCCCAGCCGCGCCAGGCGCTCCAGCGGGCGAACGCCGTACTGGCGCTCGCTCTCGGCGATTTCCCGCCGGGTTTCGTGCACGTGAATATGGATGGGCGACTCGAGCTGGCCGGAGAGCGTAGCGATGCGTCCGAGGGTGGCATCGTCCACGGTATAGGGCGCATGCGGGGCAAAGCTGAAAGCCAGGCGGCGTTCGCCCTTGTAGCGATCGCGGATGGCGAGGCCTTTGTCCAGATAGTCGTCCGGGTCGGCAGCGTAGGCGGTGGGAAAGCCGATGACGATCATGCCGATGACTGCGCGCATGCCGCTCTTCAAGGCGGCTTCGGCGGCGGCATCGGGAAAGAAATACATATCGTTGAAGCAGGTGATGCCGCCTCTAAGCATTTCCGCGCAGGCCAGCAGGCTGCCGTCGAACACGAAGTCGCGCCCGACATGCTGTTTCTCGGCCGGCCAGATTCTGGCCTTCAGCCACTCCATGAGCGGCAGGTCGTCGCCGTAGCCGCGCAGCAGGCTCATGGCGGCATGGCAGTGCAGGTTGATCAGGCCGGGAATGAGAGCGCGTCCGGGCAATTCCAGGGTGTTGCGCCCCTCGTAGCGCAGGCGCGCCTCGCGCGTGGGCAGTACATCGAAAATGCGTCCGCCATGCACGGCCACCGCGTGGTCGGCCAGTACGCCCGGGGCATCCACGGGGATGACCCAGGCGGGATAAAGCAGGAGATCGACGGTGGCGGTCATGGGGCGCGGATGGGTTTTGCGCTGATTGTGACTGCAAGCGCGGGCGCTGGGAAGGCCCTGGGCCGCTGCGGGCGCGTGCTAAAATTACAAGCTTTGATAAGCAACCAGCGCTCCTTCAGCTCATGGATTCTTTCGCCAAGGAAACTTTGCCGGTCAGTCTGGAAGATGAGATGCGCCGCTCCTACCTCGATTACGCCATGAGCGTGATCGTCGGCCGCGCGCTGCCGGACGTGCGCGACGGCCTGAAGCCGGTGCATCGGCGGGTGCTTTATGCCATGAGCGAGCTGTCCAACGACTGGAACAAGGCCTACAAGAAATCGGCGCGCATCGTCGGCGACGTCATCGGTAAGTACCATCCGCACGGCGACACGGCCGTGTACGACACCATCGTGCGCATGGCGCAGGGTTTCTCGCTGCGCTATCCCCTGATCGACGGGCAGGGCAATTTCGGCTCGGTGGACGGCGACAACGCCGCCGCCATGCGTTACACCGAGATTCGCATGGCCAGGATCGCCCACGAGTTGCTGGCCGACATAGACAAGGAGACGGTGGATTTCGGGCCCAACTATGACGGCTCCGAGCAGGAACCGCTGGTGCTGCCCGCCAAGATTCCCAACCTGCTGATCAACGGCTCGTCGGGTATCGCCGTAGGTATGGCGACCAACATTCCGCCGCACAATTTGTCCGACATCTGTGACGCGCTGATCGCGCTGCTGCACGATCCGGAAATCTCGGTCGATGGCCTGATCGACCTCGTCAAGGCCCCCGATTTCCCCACCGCGGGCATCATCTACGGATTGGGCGGCGTGCGCGATGGTTATCGCACCGGGCGGGGGCGGGTGGTCATGCGTGCCAAGTGCCATGTCGAAGAGTTGGACAAGAGCGGCAAGCAGGCCATCATCATCGACGAGTTGCCTTATCAGGTGAACAAGGCCAATCTGCTCATCAAGATCGGCGAGCTGGTGCGCGAGAAGCAGATCGAGGGCATCGCCGACCTGCGCGACGAATCCGACAAGTCTGGCATGCGCGTCTACATCGAGCTGAAGCGCGGGGAGAACGCCGACGTCATCCTGAATAACCTGTACAAGATGACGCAGATGCAGGACACCTTCGGCATGAACATGGTGGCCCTGGTGGACGGCCAACCGCGCCTGCTCAATTTGAAGGACATGCTGGACGCCTTCTTGCGCCATCGCCGCGAGGTGGTGACGCGGCGCACGGTGTTCGAGCTGCGCAAGGCCAGGGAACGCGGCCACGTGCTGGAGGGTCTCGCGGTGGCCCTGTCCAACGTGGACGAGATCGTCGAATTGATCAAGTCCTCAGCCACGCCCGCGGTGGCCAAGGAACGCCTGCTGGCACGCGCCTGGCGCTCGGCGCTGGTGGAGGAGATGCTGGCGCGCGTCGAGCCGGACTTCTCCCGCCCGGCGGGGCTGCCGGCCCACTGCGGCCTGCATGCCGACGGCTATCACCTCTCGGAAGTGCAGGCGCAGCGCATCCTGGAAATGCAGTTGCAACGCCTGACCAATCTGGAGCAGGACAAAATCACCACGGAATACCGCGAGATCATGGCGCGTATCGCCGATCTTCTGGACATCCTCGCCAATCCGGCGCGCATCACGGGCATCATCGAAACCGAGCTTGGCGAAATCAAGACCCAGTTCGGCGACAAGCGCAAATCGGAAATCGTCACCGACACCCAGGATTTGTCCACCGAAGACCTCATCGCGCCCGAGGACATGGTGGTGACGCTATCGCACGGCGGCTATATCAAGACCCAGCCGCTCACCGACTATCGCGCGCAGAAGCGCGGCGGGCGCGGCAAGCAGGCGGCCGGCACCAAGGAAGACGATTTCATCGAGAAGCTCTTCATCGCCAACACCCACGACTACATCCTGTGCTTCTCCAACCGTGGGCGCATGTACTGGCTCAAGGTCTACAACGTGCCGCAGGGCGGGCGCGCCTCGCGCGGCAAGCCCATCGTCAACCTCATGCCGCTGGGCGAGGGCGAGAAAATCAACACCCTGGTGCCGGTCAAGACCTTCGACGACGAGCACTACGTGTTCATGTCCACCGCCAAGGGCATCGTCAAGAAAACGCCGCTGGCGGAATTTTCCCGCCCGCGCTCGGCCGGCATCATCGCCGTGGATCTGGACGAGGGGGACTACCTCATCGGCGCGGCCATCACCGACGGCAAGCACGACGTGATGCTGTTCTCCGACGGCGGCAAGGCGGTGCGCTTCGACGAGAACGACGTGCGCCCCATGGGCCGCACCGCGCGCGGCGTCATAGGCATGCGCCTGGGTGAAGGCCAGCAGGTGATTTCCCTGCTGGTAGCCGAAGACGAAACCGATTTCGTCCTGACCGCCACCGAAAACGGCTACGGCAAGCGTACCCCCATCACCGAATACACCCGCCACGCGCGTGCGACCCAGGGCATGATCGCCATCCAGACTTCGGCGCGCAACGGCCGCGTGGTGGCGGCCAAACTGGTGAAGGCGGAGGACGAGATTATGCTCATCACCACCGGCGGCGTACTCATCCGCACGCGGGTGAAAGAGATGCGCGCCCTGGGCCGCGCAACGCAGGGCGTGACCCTCATCAATCTGGACCAGGGCGAGAAGCTCTCTGGTTTGGAAAAAGTGATCGAGACGGAAGAGGAGCAGGCATGACCATCTACAACTTCAGCGCCGGTCCGGCGGTATTGCCCAAAGAAGTCCTGCTGCAGGCGCAGGCCGAACTCCCGGACTGGCACGGCAGCGGTATGTCGGTGATGGAAATGTCCCATCGCGGCAAGGAATTCATGGGCATCGCAAAGCAGGCCGAGGCCGACCTGCGCGAACTGCTGGGCATTCCCGCGAATTACAAGGTGCTGTTCCTGCAGGGCGGAGCGTCCAGCCAGTTCGCCATGGTGCCCATGAATCTGCTGCGCGGCAAAGCTTCGGCCGATTACCTCAATACCGGAGAGTGGTCCAAGAAAGCCATCAAGGAAGCCAAGCGCTATGGCAACGTCAACGTGGTGGCAAGCAGCGAGGATCGCAACTTCTCCTACGCGCCCGAGTTTTCCGGCTGGAAGCGCGATCCCGGGGCCGCCTATCTGCATTACACGCCGAACGAAACCATCGGCGGGGTGGAAATCTTCGACATTCCGGAGAGCGGCGACGTCCCGCTCGTGGCGGACATGTCCTCGACCATCCTCTCGCGGCCCATCGACGTGTCCAAGTTCGGCCTCGTCTACGCCGGCGCACAGAAGAACATCGGGCCTGCCGGGCTCACCATCGTTATCGTGCGGGAAGACCTGCTCGGCCAGACGGTGGCCGGCACGCCGACCATGTTCGATTACAAAATCCATGCCGACAACGAGTCCATGTACAACACCCCGCCCACCTATGGCATGTACGTCGCCGGGCTGGTGTTTCAGTGGCTCAAGAAGCTGGGCGGCCTGGCGGCCATGGAAAAGCACAACCGCGAGAAAGCCGCCCTGCTGTATGACCATCTGGACGGTACCGGCTTCTACAAGAGCCCGGTGGCGAAGCAAAACCGTTCGCTCATGAACGTGCCCTTCACCCTGCATGATGCCAGTCTCGACGAGGCCTTCCTCAAGGGCGCCTCTGCGCGTGGGTTGCTGCAGCTCAAGGGCCACCGTTCGGTGGGCGGCATGCGCGCCTCGATCTACAACGCCATGCCAAAAGAAGGCGTGATCGCGTTGGTCGAGTACATGCGCGAGTTCGAGCGAGCCAACGGGTGAGCCCATGGGCCGCGCCTTCCGCATCCGCACACTCAACAAGATTTCCGCCAAAGGGCTGGCGCGGCTGCCCGCCGATTATGCGGTGGGCGACCAGATCGAGCAGGCGGACGCCATCCTGGTGCGCTCGGCCAATATGCACGACATGGACATTCCGCCGAGCGTGCAGGCCATCGGCCGCGCCGGTGCCGGCACCAACAACATTCCGGTAGCCAAGTTGTCGGCGCGCGGCATCCCCGTGTTCAATGCTCCGGGCGCCAATGCCAACGCGGTCAAGGAACTGGTCATCGCCGGCCTGCTTATCGGAGCGCGCAACCTGCTTCCCGCGCTGCAGTTTACGGCCGGCTTGAGCGGCAGCGATGAGGAGATGCACAAGGCGGTGGAGGCGGGCAAGAAGCGCTATGCCGGCATCGAACTGCCAGGCCGCACTTTGGGCATCGTCGGCTTGGGCGCCATCGGTTCGCTGGTGGCGGACGCCGCCATCAAGCTGGGTATGGAGGTGATCGGCTATGACCCCGCCATCACCGTGGATGCGGCCTGGCGTCTACCCTCGCAAGTGAAGAAAGCCGGTTCGGTGGAGGACTTGCTCAAGGCGTCCGATTTCGTCAGCCTGCATGTGCCGCTGGTCGATGCCACCAAAAATCTCATCAATACCCAGCGCGCGGCGCTCATGAAACCCGGCGCCGTGCTGCTGAACTTTGCCCGCGAGGGTGTGGTGGACAACGACGCCGTGTTGGGCGCGCTGAACGAAAAGCGCCTGCATGCCTACGTCTGCGACTTTCCCACGAACAAGCTCAAGGGCCGCTCGGACGTTGTCGCGCTACCCCATCTGGGCGCCTCCACCGCGGAGGCGGAAGAGAACTGCGCCGTCATGGTGGCGGCGCAGGTATCCGACTATCTGGAAAACGGCAACATCGAAAACGCCGTCAACTTCCCCAATGTTCACATGGCGCGCGAGTCCGCTTACCGGCTGGGTATCGCCAATGCCAATGTGCCCAACATGGTGGGCCAGATATCGACCCTCCTCGCGGAAGCCCAACTCAACATCCACAACATGGTCAACAAATCCAAAGGCGACATGGCCTATACCCTGGTGGATGTCGACAGCCCGGTGGAAGACAGTCTGTTGGCGCGCCTCAAGGGCATCGCCGGCGTCCTCAATGTGCGCTACCTGCCCACGGCATGAAGAACGAGGATCTATCCGACCTGCGCGCGCGCATCGATGCCCTCGATGCGAACCTGCTCGACCTGCTCAACCAGCGCGCCGCTCTTGCGCAGGAGGTCGGCCGGCGCAAGAACGGACAGGTTTATCGCGCCGAGCGCGAGGCCCAGGTGCTGGCGCGCGTGCGTCAGCTCAATCGCGGTCCGCTCGGCGGCGACGCGGTGGCTTTCCTGTTCCGCGAAATCATGTCGGCCTGCCGCGCGCTGGAAGAGCCGTTGCGCATCGCCTTTCTGGGTCCGGAAGGCACCTTCAGCCAGATGGCCGCCCACAAGCATTTCGGCCATGCCGTGACCGGTCTTGCAGTTGCCACCATCGACGAGGTTTTTCGCGCCGTGGAGACGGGGCGTGCCGATTACGCCGTGGTGCCGCTGGAGAACTCCACCGAAGGTGCCGTGCCGCGTACCCTGGATCTGATCGTGGGCTCGCCGCTCCAGGTCTGCGGCGAAGTGCTGTTGCCCGTGCATCAGAACCTCCTGCGCAAGCGCGAAGGGCTGGATGGCCTGGTACGGATTCTTAGCCACGCGCAATCCCTTGCCCAGTGCCAACACTGGCTGGACCATCACCTGCCGGGCGTGGAGCGCGTGAACGCGGCCAGCAACGCAGAGGCCGCGCGCCTGGCCAGCGAGGACGAGGGGACGGCGGCCATCGCCGGAGAGGAAGCCGCCGAGCTTTACGGCCTGCGCGTGCTTGCGCCGCATATCGAAGACGAGGCCAATAATACGACGCGTTTCTTCGTGCTTTCCAATCATGACGCGGGGCCTTCGGGGCGGGACAAAACTTCCCTGGTGATGTCCATCCCCAATCGCCCGGGCGCCCTGGTCGAGCTGCTCAAACCCATCGCCCAGGCCGGGGTATCCATGAGCAAGCTGGAATCGCGTCCGTCCAAATCCGCCAACTGGGAATACCTGTTCTTCCTGGACCTGGAGGGACATCGGCAAGACCCGAAAATCGCCGAGCTGCTCAAGGACGTCGGCCGCCAGACGGTCATGCTCAAAGTGCTGGGTTCCTATCCCGCAGCGGCCTGAAAACCCGGGGCAGTCCGTCATGAACATACGTCTGGCGATCATTGGCGTGGGCCTCATGGGCGGTTCCTTTGCCCTGGCCCTGAAGCGAGCCGGCAAGGTTGCTACCGTGGTGGGATGCGGGCGCAGCCGCGCCAATCTGGAATGGGCTTTGTCCCACGGCGTCATCGACGTCATCGCCGACCATCCGGCACATGCGGTGCAGGGCGCCGACGTGGTCATGCTTGCCGTCCCGGTGGGGCAGGTTGACGATGTGCTGGCCGACATCGCGGCGCATCTCCCGGCGCACGCGGTACTGACCGATGCCGCCAGTACCAAACAAAATGTCGTGGCGGTGGCGCGTGCCCGTCTGGGCGCGCACATCCCGCGCTTCGTCCCCGGCCATCCCATTGCCGGTACCGAGCACAGCGGGGCTGCGGCGGCGCGCGCCGATCTCTATGACGGGCGCCGGGTGATTCTGACGCCGCTGCCGGAAACCGAAACCGCTGCGCTGCAGGAAGTGCGCGCGCTTTGGCAGGCCTGCGGTGCCCAGGTGGCGGAAATGGAACCGGCCGGGCATGACGCCGTTTTCGCCGCCGTCAGCCATCTGCCGCATATGCTGTCCTACGCTTACATGGACATGATCGCCGCACGCGCAGACCGCGCGTTGTGCCTGGATTATGCCGCCAGCAGCTTTCGCGATTTCACCCGCATCGCGGCCAGCAGCGCGGAAATGTGGCGCGACATCGCGCTGGCCAACCGCGATGTGCTGCTGGCCGAGATAGGCCGGTTCGAAGACCACTGGCAGGCATTGCGCAAGGCTTTGGAGGCGTGTGACGGCGCTGCCCTGGAGGCCATCTTCACGCGCGCGCGCAACACGCGCAAGGACTGGAGTCAATGATCCTAGAAACCGCAATTGACCGCTGGCCGCATCTAAAGGAAGCCCATGGACGCTAAGTTTTCTGCCCTCGTCAAAACCAACCGCTTAGGTGGACGCGCTATGCACCCGCTGGCACGCCCAGACGGGCGCCTGGCTTTGTCGCTCGTCCTTGCAGGCATG
>JAJZSR010000165.1 GCA_021849595.1 Pseudomonadota bacterium
ACCCTCATGATCATGGCCGGCGGCACCGGCGGCCACGTCTATCCGGCGCTGGCCGTGGCCGAAGAGCTGCGCGGGCGCGGCTGGCGTGTGGTTTGGCTGGGCACGCGGGCGGGCCTGGAAGCGCGCGTTGGGCCGGAACACGGCTTCGACATGATCTGGCTGGCTATCGCCGGCGTGCGCGGCAAAGGCCCGGTGCGGCTCTTTCTGTTGCCCTTCGCGCTGCTGCGCGCGTTCTGGCAAAGCCTGCGCGCCATCCTCGCTTGCCGCCCCGATGTCGTGCTGGGCATGGGAGGCTATACCGCCTTTCCGGGCGGCATGATGGCCAGCTTGCTGAACCGGCCGCTCGTGATCCACGAACAGAATAGCGTCGCCGGGCTAACCAACCGCCTGCTTGCCTGCCTGGCGGAGCGTGTGCTGACGGCCTTCCCGGACGTTTTTCAGGGGCGCGACAAACCCATCCTCTGCCGCCGCGTGGCGAGCCTGTGGGTGGGCAATCCGGTGCGCGGCGAGATTTGCGCGGGGGCGGGACCGGCCCGCTATGCCGGACGCGCGGGGCCGCTGCGCCTGCTGGTGGTGGGGGGCAGCCTGGGTGCCGCGGCGCTCAACGAACTGGTGCCGCGCGCGCTGGCGCTCATCCCGGCCGAGCGGCGCCCGGAAGTGATCCACCAGTCCGGTGCCAAGCACCTGGAAAACCTCCGGCAACATTACGCCGCGGCCGGCGTGCATGCGGAGCTCAAGGAATACATCGCCGACATGGCCTGGCATTACGACTGGTGCGACATGGCGATCACGCGCGCCGGTGCCATGACCGTGGCCGAGCTGGCCATTGCCGGCGTGCCGGCGGTGCTGGTGCCTTTTCCCTACGCAGTGGACGATCACCAGACCGGCAACGCCCGCTACCTCGAACAGGCCGGCGCCGCCTGGCTCATGCCTCAGAGCGGGCTGACGCCGGAAAGCCTCGCTGCTCACCTTTCGGGCCTCGACCGCGCCCAGCTTGCCGCCATGGCGCAGAAAGCCAGCGCCTGCGCCAAACCGCAGGCGACGCGTGAAGTGGCCGACATCTGCCAGGAGCTGGCATGAAGCACGCCATCCATCACCTGCATTTCGTCGGTATCGGCGGCGCGGGCATGAGCGGCATCGCCGAGGTGCTGGCCAACCTGGGCTATACCGTGAGCGGCTCCGATCTGGCGCAAAACACGGCCACGCACCGCCTGCAAACCTTGGGCGTGCGGGTGGTCCAAGGCCACGCCGCGGAAAACATCAAAGGTGCCGACGCTGTGGTGGTGTCCACGGCCGTGGCGCCCGACAATCCGGAAGTGGTCGCGGCGCGCGAGGCGCGCATACCCGTCGTGCCGCGTGCGCTGATGCTTGCCGAACTCATGCGCCTCAAACAGGGCATCGCCATCGCCGGCACGCATGGCAAGACCACCACCACCAGCCTGGTGGCTTCCTGCTTGTCGGAAGCGGGCATGGATCCGACATTTGTTATAGGCGGCAAGCTCACCGCCGCAGGGGCCAATGCCCGTCTGGGCCGCGGCGAATTCATCGTGGTGGAGGCGGACGAATCGGACGCCTCCTTCCTGCATCTCAATCCCGTGGTGGCGGTGGTGACCAACATCGACGCCGACCACATGGATACCTATGGCCACGACTTCGAGCGGCTCAAGCAGTCGTTCGTCGATTTTCTCCTGCGCCTGCCTTTCTACGGCCGGGCGGTGCTGTGCCTGGACGATGCCAACGTGCGCGACATCCTGCCGCGCGTGGCCAAGCCCATCACCACCTACGGCTTCGCCGGGGATGCCGATCTGCGTGCCGAGAACGTCGCGGCCGTGGGCACCGGCATGCGCTTCGACGTGATCCAGAAGAATGGCACCACGTTGCGCTATCCCGTGACGCTCAACGCCCCCGGCCGGCACAATGTATTGAACGCCCTCGCCACCATCGCCGTTGCCAGCGAAGTGGGCGCTCCCCTGTCGGCCATCCTCACCGCGCTGGCCAATTTCCGCGGCGTTGGGCGCCGCTTCCAGCGTTACGACGACCTGCCCGCGGCCGGGGGCGGGCATTACATCCTGGTGGACGACTATGGCCACCATCCCGCGGAAATGGCTGCCACCCTCGCCGCCGCGCGCGGCGCCTTTCCCGGCCGCCGCCTGCTGCTGGCCTTCCAGCCCCATCGCTACACGCGCACGCGCGACTGCTTCGAAGATTTCGTCAGGGTGCTGTCGGAGGCGGACGGCCTGCTGTTGACCGAAGTCTATGCGGCGGGCGAGGCGCCCATCGTCGCCGCCGACGGGCGCGCGCTCGTGCGTGCCGTGCGCCTGGCGGGCAAGGTCGAACCGCTGTTCGTGGAAAACATCGACGACATGGCAGCCGCCATCACAGCGCAGGCGAGGGACGGTGATGTCGTGCTGGTGATGGGCGCGGGTTCCATCGGCCAAGTGGCGCCGCGTCTGGCGCAAGGACAGGCCCATGCAGGCTAGTTTCCGTTATCCCGCGGAACCGGGCGCAGGCGGAGGCGCGGCGGCTGACACCGTGCTGCGCGGACATTTTCTTTACAACGAGCCCATGAGCCGCCACGTTTCCTGGCGCGCAGGCGGCGCGGCGCAGCGCGTATATGTGCCGGCCGACATGGCCGATCTATGTCTGCTGCTCAAGGGTCTGCCGCCGGAGGAAGCCGTGCACATGGTGGGCCTGGGCAGCAATCTGCTGGTGCGCGATGGTGGCGTACGCGGCGTGGTGGTGCTGCTCCATGGCGCACTGCGTGCCTTGGCGCTGGAGTCGCGCACGCACGGCATCCCGCCGGCGCCGGATGGGGAGAATCCCGGCGCCGTGGTGTATGCCGAGGCCGGCGTGGCGGCGCCCAAGCTGGCGCGTTTTTGTGCCAATCATGATTTGGTCGGCGCCGAGTTTTGGGCGGGCATACCCGGCACGGTGGGCGGAGCGCTGGCCATGAACGCCGGCTGCTACGGTGCGGAAACCTGGCAGCGCGCCATCCAGGTGCTTACGGTGAATCGTACCGGGCGCCTGACCGAGCGCCTGCCGCAGGACTATGTCATCGACTATCGCCACGTGAGCCTGCGCACCGGACAGGAGGAGTGGTTCCTAGCCGGGTGGTTTCGCCTGCCGCGCGGCGACGGTGCCGCGGCGCGCGACACCATACGCGAACTGCTGCGCCGCCGCATCGCCAGCCAGCCGCTCGGTTTGCCCAACGCGGGCTCGGTGTTCCGCAATCCGCCGGGCGATTACGCCGCGCGCCTGATCGAGTCCTGCGGCCTCAAAGGCGTGCGCGTAGGTCAGGCCCGGGTATCGGAGAAGCACGCCAATTTCATCGTCAACCTGGGCGGAGCGACGGCCGCCGATATCGAGCAACTGATGGAAAAAGTGGAAGACAACGTCGAGGCGCGCACCAATGTCCGCTTGGTCAGGGAAGTGCGCGTCATCGGGGAGCGAGCATGAGCACGACGAACAAGTACGGCAAAGTAGGCGTGCAGCGCGGACACGGCGGGTGCGGAGCACGCCGGGGGCAGGCGAAGCGATGAAGAAATTTGGCAAGGTAGGCGTGCTCTTCGGCGGCAAATCCGCCGAGCGGGAGATTTCCCTTTTGAGCGGCAGCGCGGTACTGGATGCGCTGGTCGGTGCGGGAGTGGACGCCTATGGCTTCGATCCCGGCGAACGCGATCTGGGGGCGCTGGCGGCGGAAAAATTCGACCGCGTCTTCATCGCTCTGCACGGCCGCTATGGCGAAGACGGATGCATACAGGGTGCACTGGAAATGATGGGCATCCCCTATACCGGCAGCGGGGTGATGGCCTCCGCCATCGGCATGGACAAGTGGCGCACCAAGCTGCTGTGGCAGGCCGCGGGCCTGCCGACCCCGGCCTGGGCGTTGCTCGCGGCCGATAGCGATTTCCCCGCCGTGGCGCACCGCCTGGGTTTGCCACTGTTCGTCAAACCGGCGCGCGAAGGCTCCAGTATAGGTATGAGCAAGGTGCAGCGGGCGGAGGCTCTCAAGGCCGCGTGGGAGACTGCGGCCGAATATGACGACCTGGTGCTCGCGGAAACCTTCGTCGACGGCGGCGAGTACACCTGCGCGGTGCTGGGCGGGCGGGCCCTGCCCATGATCCGTCTCGTACCCAAGGGCGAGTTCTATGACTACGAGGCCAAATATTTCCGCGACGACACCGAATACCGTTGCCCTTGCGGCCTGCCTGCCGCGCAGGAGGCCGCCATCCAGGCCTTGTGCCTGGAGGCTTTCCGCGTGGTGGGCTGCCGCGGCTGGGGGCGCGTGGACGTCATGCTGGACCGGGCGGGCCACCCTTATCTGCTGGAGATCAACACCAGCCCCGGCATGACCAGCCACAGCCTGGTGCCCATGGCGGCCGCCGCCGCCGGACTGGATTTTGCCGCGCTGTGTCTGGCCATCCTGGAGCAGACGCTGTGAAAGCTCCGGTCGCCTACCAGGCGCTGCCGCTCTACAAGCTTGCCACGGTGCTGTATTGGACCGCCGCTGCGCTGCTGCTCTACGGCGGCGCGGTGTGGGTGCTGCACCGGCCGCTGTTCGCCCTGAAGAAAGTGGAAATCGTTCGTCCTCTGGCGCACACCAGCGCAGGCGAGGTGCGCAGCGTGGTGGATGGCAGCGTGGCGGGGAATTTCTTCACCATCAATCTGCCGGCCGTGCAGCGCGCCTTGGAACAACTGCCCTGGATCGCGGATGCCCGCGTCAGCCGCCTGTGGCCCGATACCCTGCGTGTCGTGCTGGTGGAACGCACGCCCTTCGCGCGTTGGCAGGGCGGCGGATTGGTGAGCGACAACGGCACGGTATTCACCGGCGATGTGCCGGGCGATTTCCCGCTCTTCGCCGGCCCGACCGGCAGCGGCCAGGAGATGCTCGACAGTTACCGTGCCTTCCAGAACATCGTCGCGCCTCTGGGCGTACACATCACGGAGCTGGACCTGTCGGCGCGCCAGGCCTGGCGCATGAAATGGTCGGACGGCACCGAGCTGGCCTTGGGCCGTGTGGACGTGCCG
>JAJZSR010000166.1 GCA_021849595.1 Pseudomonadota bacterium
GGCGGACAGCGAAACGTGCATAACGGCTTTGCCCAGGTTGGGCCGAAGCTTGCGAATTTCCCCAAACTCGGCGGCCAGTTCTCGCGGATTTTTCCCGGCCATGTTCGTGGAAATGATGCGCCCGCCCTCCTTTGTGATGTCGTAATTCAACGCACCACGAAAGCCCCGGCCCTTGCTCATCTTGGCAATCATGGCTTGCCCCCTGCCCCGATGAGGGCCAGCCGCAGGCGGGCCAGCTCGGCCAGCACTTCGCCCAGCAGCTCGCTATTCAGGCTCACGGGCTGGCCCCATGCGTAAGCCTTGGAGAGCTGATTGATGTTGCCGGCCAGCCTGGCCAGCGCGGCGTATTCCTGGCGGTTGATGGCGGGCACCGGGGGCGACGGCAGGCGACGGGATAGCGCAGCTTCCCGCAGCCACTGCGCCGGGGTCATGCCCATCTCTGCGGCCCTGGTGCGCAGGGCCTCGTATTCGGCGGGCGAGACGCGCACGCCGATGGTCGAGGCGCGGACGGCGGCGGGGTCGCCCTTGGGGCGGCCACCGCGCCCACGCCGTGGGGGTGTTGTCTCTGCCGTCATGCGCGAACCTCCGGGGAGTGCAGGGGGCAGGCGGAAGGGAGCGCAGCGACCGCCGCCGGGGTGCAGGGGCGCAGCCCATGCCAAGCCGTTTGAGCGAAGCGAAAACATGGCTTGCTCCTAACCAACTGCGCCGCGCCCTGCATCATTCTACCCCGGTAGAAGGGGCAGGCAAAACGACGGTCGCAGGCTCCACCGCTTCGGCCAGCAGATCAGCCTGGCCAGCGGGAACAGCCGGGGCCGGACGCTCGCGCTTCGGCTTCGGGTGCCCGGCCTTGCGCAACGCCTTGGCCACCTCGCCCAGCCCACGCCATACGGCGTCGGCCTGGGCAGTGGTCAGGGTGTCAGCGGCCTGGATTGCTGCGGCCAGGTCGGCCAGCGTCCGGGGCGCTGTGCTGGCCTGCCACTGCTGGCGGCTGGCTTTTGCCTGGGTCTGCTTCGCATCGAACCAGGCCAGCAGCTCGGCGCGCTCGGCCTCGGTCAGCTCCTCCAGCCCATCGGATGGAAGGCTATCCGCCCAACGGCTAAACGCGGCGACCACCTTCTGATGACTGCGCTTGCTGGCCGGGTCATAGGTCGAGCGGATGCACTGGATTTTCTTACCCTGTTCACGGAATTGCACGGCGGATGCTCCTTTATCTGTCGGTGGATATTTCAATATCCGTTGCGATGATTGAATTATATCCGCTGCGCGGATAAATAACAATCGCCTTAGTCGAATTAATTTCTATCCGTTGCGCGGATACAATAGCTTCAGACTAAGCGGATAAGGTGGCAGCAGTCTACCGCCACGCCTGGCGGCGCGTCCTGATGGACGGTGGTCGGCGGTGCCCGGTCTGGTGCGCTCTGGCTGTTGCGGCGCAGCCGCCTTTCCCCTACCGCGTAGCGGTGGGGGCGGTGTGTCAGATGGGGGTTCTGGTCGCCCCCCTCTGGGGGGCTCGATTTAGGCTGTTTTGCCCCGGCTTCGCTTCGCTCACCCGGTTATCCACAGGCGACGCTGGTAAAAATAAAGGTAAAAGAAAGGTAAAGGGCGTGTGGATAGCCGCAAAGCCACGGCTGGCGCGGGTTTCCAGAGGGGGGGGGCGACGCAACATCACCAAAGCGCGACGCAACATCACCAAAGCGCGACGCAACATCACCGCAAGCGCGACGCAACATCACCGCAAGCGCGACGCAACATCGACGGGGGCGCGACGCTATCCCGATGAAAAAGGCCCGCACTGGGCGGGCCTGGGCGCGACGCTATGCCGACGCGGCGCTAGGCCGCTGCCGGGAGCCACAGGGCTAGCTGTGGCGTGCCCTTGGTGCTGTCCTCGATCTTGTGGGCGGTGATGATCTCCAGCCGCTCCAGCTCGGCGCAGGCACGGCTGAGGGCGTCCCGGAAGTCGCGCACCCGTCCGGCGTATTCCATCTTGCCCTTGAGCCAGTCCAGCGCGTACCGCTGCACGGGGTTGGATGACGTGGCCACAAGGCGCTGTAGCGTCTTGGCCATGTCTTGATTGCGCCCGAACTCCCGGCGCTTCTCCCAGTCGATCAGGGCAAATTCCCGGTTGCCGTACATCGCGTGCCACCGGGGGTCTATCGTCAGCGTGTATTCCTCGCTGTCCTCGTCGTAGTCAAAGCCTGCAATCAGGTGCAGGGCGCGAGTGCGCCCGATGGACAGCTTCGGCTTGCCGTCGGCCTTCGTGACCTCGATCACCAGCATGGCAAAGGCCAAATCCTGCATGGTGCGGTGAAGCCACTTGTAGGCTTGCCCCGACTTCTCGCGGCCAATCTCCCGCAGAAACTCGGCACGGTTGATGGTGACCGCTTCGCCCAACGGCTGGCACTGCGCAACCTTCATGGCCTGCATCCACACGTCGGCCTGTGCCTCGTCCAGTTGCTTGCCACTGAACCGTATTTCAGCGTCTCCACGGCTCTGCAAGAGCGTGCCGTCGTGCAACCTGCGCCGCCCACGCGCCACGGGCGCAAACAGGCTGGACCTGGCTATGTGGTTCGGCATCGCCCGCATGAACTCGTCCATGCCGGGCAGGAACAACTGGCGCGGTGTCGCCGCTGCCTTCTCCTCTGCCTGCGCCGCCACTTGGGCGGCTTTTTGCTTGATGAACTCAAACGGGTCGCGCTTGCCCTTGGTATCCTCTTTTTCAGCCATTTCTGAAGCCCTTTTCTTCGGTTTTGGTTAGGCGCTTGCAGGGGTTGCCCCCCCTGTCTGCGCCGCCTACATGCTACACAGCGCCCGCCCCGCAGGGCGGGGAAAGATCAACGCCCCATGCTGGGGCCGCGGTCGCGCTTCGCTTGCCGCGCCTGCTCGGCCTGCTGCTGTTCCTGGCGGTGGGCCACCACCTCCGGCGCGGCCCACGCCTTTTGCGCCGTGCGCTGGGCGTAGTCCTCGACGTGGCCAGCCTTGCGGGTGGCAACCTCGGGGCTGTGCTGCTCGATGGCTCCGGCGATGCCTTGGGCGCTGAATCGCCCGCTCTTGGCCATGTCCGTTGCAATCATCCAGTCCAGCCGGGAGAAGTCCGTATCGCGGCCATAGCGCTGCATAAGGCGCTGGGCCTGCCGCTGGTATTCGTGGCCGGGGTCGCTGTGCCAGCCATGCCCCGGCGACCTGTAGCCCTCCAGAGCCTCTAGGCGGGCGCTACGCGCGTTTTCAGCGGCTACCCTAGCCAACCCCTGCCCCACGGTCTCTAAAAGCGCTGGCGCGCGTTCTGCGGCCTTTCCGGGGCATTCATGGGCCAACACATAAGGCTGACGCCCGTTTTTTGCGTGCTTGGGCTTCTGGTTCGTGAATCCGGCCAGCCTGCCGTAATGGCGACTGTCGGCGCTGTTGGGGTCGCCGTCGTAGTGCCTGGCCAGCGCCTGCGCGGCCACGCGGCGCACCTCTGCGGATAGCGGTTTATCCGACAATTTCACCCACGCCTGATAGTTACCCGGAGATGTTTCTATCTGCGCGGCGGATTGAAAACCATCCTTGTGCATTGATAAAAGTTTATCCGCCGTCAAATCATCGACAAGGACTAGCCCATGCTCCCCAGCGGGGCGGATATACACGTCGTTGCCCCTAGCGTTCATCCGCTTGAGCCACGGCGCGGCCTGCTCGATCTCTGCGGCCGTCCATTCGCGGTTCATCATCTGGCCGGTTTTGGCTTCGCGGATTCCCACCTCGAAACGCTCCACGCCCAGCGCTTTTATTTGTTTCTGGATGGCCTCAAGGCTTCGATCACGGCGGGCTTCAGGTGGTCGGCTACCGCTCGCGGGTCCAGCTGGTTCTGCACGGTCGGCGGCGCCAGAAAGAGCCAAAACACGGTCACGAGCGCCGCCGTACACATGCCCACGATCGAGGCCAGCAGGTAATGCCGCCACTCCATCCGGCTGGCGGCCTGGTTCAAGCTCTCCGCTGCCTGGCTGGCGTCCGCTGCCGCCTGCCTGTAGCCCTTCACCGACTCGGCCAGCTGGCGCTTGAACGTCTCGCCCTGCTCCCGGCTCTTGCGGTCGATCTCGGCCAGCGTCTGGCGCGTCTCGTCCGCCAGTGCGGCCATTGCCTGGGCCAGCGGCTCCAGCGTCTGGGCCAGCTCCTCCGCGCTCTGGGCCTTGGCCTGCCTCAAGCTCTCGATCTGGCTCGCCAAATGCTCGACGCGCGTCGCGTTCAATGCTGCGGCGGACTGCCGCAAAGTCTCTGTCTTGCTCATAGCTGATGCCCCTTTTCTGGATGCCTGCGGCGGTGTAGCTCTTGCCCAGGTCGCTGCCCTTCATGGTCACGCCGTCCAGCCGGTAGGACAGGCCGGACAGCTTCGCGCCCTGGAGCTGGGCCACGGGCACAAGCTCTACGCCCAGCTCTTCTAGCCGCTCCTGGTATTCGCTGAAACTGGTGCAACCCTTGGCCGCGCCGTCGCAAAGCTGCTGGAGCTGCTGGCGGGCGCTGGGCTGGCCGGTGCGGGCGTGCTGCTCTACCTCGCCCTTGGTCGGCGCTTTGCGCTCGGCCTCGGCGCTGGGGGCCACGCGCTGCAACCCAAAATCCCGCTCGATCTCTCGCATGATGGTTTCCTGCCGTCTCCAGTCCTGGCCGTCGCTGACAACCTCCCCGGCCAAGGTGATCCGGTTGGCCAATATGTGGATGTGCTCATGCTCGGTGTCGGTGTGCCGGGTCATCACAAACTGGTTGTCGTTGAAGCCCATGCCGCGCAAATAGCGCTGCCCGATGCCCTGCCACTTCTCGTCTGTGAGCTTTTCTCCCAGCGCGGCGGACAGCGAAACGTGCATAACGGCTTTGCCCAGGTTGGGCCGAAGCTTGCGAATTTCCCCAAACTCGGCGGCCAGTTCTCGCGGATTTTTCCCGGCCATGTTCGTGGAAATGATGCGCCCGCCATACTTTGAGATGTAGTACT
>JAJZSR010000167.1 GCA_021849595.1 Pseudomonadota bacterium
CCGATCTAACGGTAGGAGGCTGTCGGGCCGACGCCGCGGGGCGGAACTTGCCGGCCAAATACGCGGTTGGAAGGATGTTGGCTAAAATAGCGCATTCTTCCAACAGCCTTGCGCACACACGCCATGTCCGACAAACACAGCAAGCTCATCATCCTCGGCTCGGGGCCGGCCGGCTACACGGCGGCCGTGTACGCCGCGCGCGCCAATCTCAACCCGCTGCTCATCACCGGATTGCAGCAGGGCGGACAGCTCATGACCACGACGGATGTGGACAACTGGCCGGCCGATGTCGGCGGCGTGCAGGGTCCGGATCTCATGCAGCGCTTCCAGGCCCATGCCGAGCGCTTCAAGACAGAAATCGTGTTCGACCACATCCACACCGCCAAGCTTGCCCAGCGCCCCCTCACTCTGGTGGGCGACGCGGGCACCTACACCTGCGATGCCCTGATCATTGCCACCGGTGCTTCGGCCATGTACCTGGGATTGGACTCCGAGCAGAAATTCATGGGCAAGGGCGTGTCCGGCTGCGCGACCTGCGACGGCTTTTTCTACAAGGGCCAGGACGTCGCGGTGATCGGCGGCGGCAACACCGCGGTGGAAGAGGCGCTTTATCTCGCCAACATCTGCCGCCACGTGACCCTCGTGCACCGGCGCGACACTTTCAAGGCCGAGAAGATCATGGTCGACCACCTCATGGAAAAAGTGCGCGAAGGCAAGATCAGCCTGGAACTCAATCAGGTGCTGGACGAGGTGCTGGGCGATGCCAGCGGGGTGACAGGCATGCGCCTCAAGAACATGCAAGGCGGGGCGGCCAAGGAATTCAAGCTCACGGGCATTTTCATCGCCATCGGCCACAAGCCCAACACCGACATCTTCGCGGGCCAACTGGAAATGGAAAACGGCTACATCGTCACCCAGGGCGGGCGCACCGGCAACGCCACCGCGACCAGCATCCCCGGCGTGTTCGCCGCCGGTGACGTGCAGGATCATATCTACCGCCAGGCCGTCACCAGCGCCGGCACAGGCTGCATGGCGGCGCTCGACGCCGAGCGCTACCTGGACGCCCTGAAATAGCCATGACCAGCGCCGGGGACGACGGCAAGCCGCCGCGTCTTCCCGAGTCCGACACTGCCCTGTTCCGCGAAGCGGCCCGGGACGTCACACCTCTGCCCACGATAAACCGTGCGCCGGTGCGTCCGTCACGCCCGCGCCCTTTGCCCCGGCAACGCTGGAGGGATGAGGCCCAGGTGCTGCGGGATGCGCTGGCCGACCCCTGGGACATGCTGGAGCACGGCGAGAACGGCGAGGCGCTTTTTTACGCCCGCCCCGGGCTGCCGCACGCGGCACTGCGCAAGCTCAAGCGGGGCGGATGGGTCATACGCGCGCAGCTCGATCTGCACGGCATGCGCTCCGAGGAAGCCAGAGGGGCGTTGGTCGAGTTCCTGCACCGCTGCGCGCGCCAGGACCACCGCTGCGTGCGCATCATCCACGGCAAGGGCCTGTCGTCCCCGAATCGCGAGCCCGTGCTAAAGCACAAGCTGCGCCACTGGCTGACGCAAAGGGCCGACGTGCTCGCCTTTTGCCAGGCACGACCCGCCGACGGCGGCGCCGGAGCGGTGATTGTGCTCTTGAAATCCCCCACCCACTGAGGTTAGCCATGGACGCCTCCGCCGATTTCCAACTCCCCGCCACCGGCGGCCAGACCTTCCGCTTGTCCGAGCAGCGCGGCAACATCGTCGTGCTTTATTTCTATCCCAAGGACAACACCCCGGGCTGCACCACGGAAGGCCAGGAGTTCCGCGATCTTCATGCCCAGTTCGAGCAAGCCGGGGCCGTGGTCGCCGGCATCTCCCGCGACAGCCTGAAGTCGCACGAAAACTTCAAGGTCAAGGAAGGCTTCCCCTTCCCTCTGCTCGCCGACGTGGACGAGAAGGTCTGCGAGCAGTTCGGCGTCATGAAGCTGAAGAACATGTACGGCAAGCAGGTGCGGGGCGTGGAGCGCAGCACCTTCGTCTTCGACCGCTCCGGCAACCTGGCCAGGGAATGGCGCGCGGTGAAGGCACCCGGCCATGCCGCCGAAGTGCTGGCCTTCGTCCGTACCCTGAAATGACAACCGACCGAGCCATACTCCCCAAACGCACCATGCCCAAAAAAGCTGTTTCTACCAAGCTGTTCGTGCTCGATACCAATGTGCTCATGCACGACCCCACTTGTCTGTTCCGCTTCGAGGAGCATGACGTCTTCCTGCCCATCGCCACCCTGGAAGAACTCGACCAGCACAAGAAAGGCATGAGCGAGGTTTCGCGCAACGTACGCCAGGCCAGCCGCTTCCTGGATGAGATCGTTGGCCGCGCGGGCGACGACATCGAGGCGGGCATGCCCCTGGCGCCGCATTCCCACAATGCCGCCACCGGCCGACTGTTTTTGCAGACGCGCGCGATCGCCGCCGACATGCCGACCAGCCTGCCGACCAGCAAGGTGGACAACCAGATTCTCGGCGTGGTCCTGTCCCTCACCCGACAGTTCCCCAAGCGCCAAGTCATCCTGGTGTCTAAAGACATCAACATGCGGATCAAGGCCCGCACCCTCAACCTGCCGGCCGAGGATTATTTCAACGACAAGGTGCTGGAAGACACCGACCTGCTGTACACCGGCGTGCGTGAACTGGAGGGGGGCTTCTGGGAAAAGCATGGCCGCGGCATGGAGTCGTGGCAGGCCAACGGCCATACCTATTACCGCATTCGCGGCCCGCTGGTCGACAGCTTTCTGGTGAACGAATTCCTCTACCAGGAAGGCGAAAGCCCGCTGCATCTGCGCGTGCGCTCGGTGGCGGGAAAAAACGCCGAGCTGGAAACCATCAGGGACTACTCCCACCAGAAAAACAACGTCTGGGGCATTACGGCGCGTAATCGCGAACAAAATTTCGCCCTCAACGTGCTCATGGATCCGGACATCGATTTCGTCTCCCTGCTAGGCCAGGCCGGCACGGGCAAGACCCTGCTGACCCTGGCGGCCGGGCTGGCCCAGGTGTTGGAGAAGAAGATCTATTCGGAGATCATCATGACCCGCGTGACCGTCCCAGTAGGCGAGGACATCGGCTTCCTGCCGGGCACCGAAGAGGAAAAGATGACGCCCTGGATGGGTGCCCTGGAGGACAACCTCGACGTGCTCAACAAGAGCGACGACGAGGCCGGCGACTGGGGGCGTGCGGCCACCCAGGATCTGATCCGCAGCCGCATCAAGATCAAGTCCCTAAACTTCATGCGCGGGCGCACCTTCATCAATAAATTCCTGATCATCGACGAGGCCCAGAACCTCACGCCCAAGCAGATGAAGACCCTCATCACGCGCGCCGGCCCGGGCACCAAGGTGGTCTGCCTGGGCAATATCGCGCAGATCGACACGCCCTACCTCACCGAGGGCAGCTCGGGCCTGACCTATGTGGTGGATCATTTCAAGGGCTGGCCGCACAGCGGCCATGTCACCCTGGCCAGGGGCGAGCGTTCCCGCCTGGCCGACTTCGCCGCCGAAGCTTTGTGACGCCATCCCCTTCCCGCAATGGAGGAAAGCCATGATGAAGACATCCCGCCTGCTTGTTCTTGCCGCGGTTGCCCTGTACCAGCCCGCCTTCGCTTTCGATTTCAGCAACCTGCAGGATTTGCTCAAAGGCGCGCCCGCCGGGCAGCATAGCGGCGCTCCCGCACAGGCTCCGGCCGCCACGCCGGCCCTGGCCGCCCTCAGCAATGCGGAAGTGGGCAGCGGACTGAAGGCCGCGCTCACGCGCGGTGCCGAAGCCGCCGTGCGCGAGCTGGGGCGCGAGAACGGTTTCTATGGCAACGCCAAATGGCGCATTCCCCTGCCACCGGCCTTGCAGAAGACGGAAAGTCTGATGCGCCTGGCCGGCATGGGCAGCCAGGCCGACCAGTTGGACCTCGCCATCAACCGCGCCGCCGAGGCGGCCGTGCCGGAAGCCAAGACCCTGCTGGTGCAGGCGGTTAAGTCCATGACCGTGGAGGACGCCAAAGGCATCCTTACCGGCGGCGATGAAGCGGCCACGCAATATTTCCAGCGCAAGACCGAAGGCCCGCTCACGGCCAAATTCTTGCCCATCGTCGCGCGCGCCACGGACAAAGTCGGGCTGGCACAGACCTACAACCGTTTCGCCGGGCAAGCCGCCCAGTTCGGCCTGATCAAGCAGGACCAGGCCAGCATCCAAAGCTATGTGACCAAGGAGGCCCTAACGCGCCTCTACGCTGCCATCGGCGAGCAGGAAAAAGCCATACGCGCCGACCCCTTGGGCACCGGCAGCAAGATCATCGGCAAGGTCTTCGGCGCCGTCGCCAGCCGCTGAAAGCGGCTCAGCTCGCCCGGCGCGCCGCCTGCGCCGGACGGCGCGGCTTGTCTTTCACAGGCGGGGGAAGATCCGCCCACTTGAGCAATTCGCCGACATCGCGCGCTTCAAGTTCCCAGACCTGTCCCCGTTTCAGTTGCGGCGGCATGGCAACAGGCCCGAAGCGCACACGGATAAGGCGGGACACGGTAACGCCCACGGCCTCGAACAAACGCCGCACTTCGCGGTTGCGCCCTTCGCGCACCACCACGCGCCACCATCGATTGGCGCCCTCGCCGCCCGCCGCTTCGAGCTTTTCCAGGCGGGCGGGGCCGTCTTCCAACTGCACGCCGGCGAGCAGCGCCTGCTGCTCGGTTTCGCCCAGTTCCCCCAGCACGCGCACCGCGTATTCGCGCTCGACTTCATAGCGCGGATGCATCAAACGATTGGCCAATTCACCGCTGGTAGTAAAGATAAGCAGGCCCTCGGTATTGATGTCCAGACGCCCGATGGCGATCCACTTGGCGCCATGGATCCTGGGCAGGGCATCGAATACGCTGGGGCGGCCCTGCGGATCGGCGCGCGAGACGATCTCGCCCTCGGGTTTGTGGTACAGAGATC
>JAJZSR010000168.1 GCA_021849595.1 Pseudomonadota bacterium
GGCCGCCTGTCGCCCGACTACTACTGCATGGACGGCACTATCCCGCGCGCGCAGCTCCCGCACGTGCTGAATCGCATCGCCGAGCTGTCCGCGCGCTACAGCCTGCGCGTGGCCAATGTGTTCCATGCCGGCGACGGCAACCTGCACCCGCTCATCCTCTACGATGCCAACCGCGCCGGCGAGCTGGAACGTGCCGAAGCTTTTGGCGCGGACATCCTTAGCCTGTGCGTGGAAGTGGGCGGCGCCATCACGGGCGAGCACGGCGTGGGGGTGGAGAAGATCAAGGCCATGTGCGTGCAGTACGCGCCCGCCGCGCTGGAAAAATTCCACGCCGTGAAGGCCGCGTTCGACCCGGCGGGCCTGCTCAATCCCGGCAAGGCGGTGCCGGAGTTGCATCGCTGCGCGGAATGGGGCGCCATGCATGTGCATCATGGCGCCTTGCCGCATCCCGAGCTGCCGCGCTTCTGAGCCATGGCCGACGCCTATCCGGAAATCCAGGAGGCGGTCCGGCAGGCCGCTGCGCAAGGGCGGGCCCTTGCCATCCGTGCCGGCGGCAGCAAGGATTTCTACGGCGGCGAAACGCGCGGTGAGCGGCTCGATGTGAACGCCCTGTGCGGCATCGTTGCCTACGAGCCGCGCGAGCTGGTGCTCACTACAAAGGCGGCCACGCCGCTTGCCGAGATCGAGACCCTGTTGGCCGCGCAGGGCCAGATGCTGGCCTTCGAGCCGCCGCATTACGGCGCAGCCGCTACTCTGGGCGGCACCTTGGCGTGCGGTTTTTCCGGGCCGTGCCGTGCCTATGCCGGGGCGGCGCGCGATTTCGTGCTGGGCTTGTCCTTGATCGACGGCCAAGGCGAGCATCTGCATTTCGGCGGGCGCGTGATGAAGAATGTCGCCGGCTACGACGTCTCGCGCTTTGCCGTGGGCAGCCTGGGGGTGCTGGGCGTGTTCACGGAGATTTCCCTCAAGGTGTTGCCGCGCCCGCGCCATGAGATCACCCTGCAATTCGAAATGGACGAGGCGCGCGCCATCGAGGCGCTCAACCGTTGGGCGCGCCAGCCGCTGCCGCTGTCGGCCAGCAGTTTCCATGAAGGTTTGCTGGCCGTGCGCCTCTCGGGCGCGGAGAGCGCGCTGCATGCCGCACGCGCGCAACTGGGGGGCGAGGTGCTGGAGCATGGCGCGGAATTCTGGCAGCGCCTGAAGGAGCACGACACGCCTTTCTTTGCACAAGCGCCGCTGTGGCGTCTCGCCCTGCCCAGCACGACGCCGCCGCTCGATCTGCCCGGACGCCAGTGGCTGGAATGGGGTGGCGGATTGCGCTGGCTCGCCACCGACATGCCGGCCGCGGAAATATTCGCGGCCGCACAGGCGCGCGGCGGCCATGCCACGCTGTTTCGCGGCGCGGGGGCGCAGCGCTTCCAGCCCCTGGCACCTGCGCTCTTGTCATTGCACCGGCGCCTGAAGGCTGTCTTCGATCCGGCTGGCATCTTCAACCGCGGCCGCCTATACCCTGATTTCTGATCATGCAGACCCAGCTCGCTGATTTCATGCGCGGCACGCCCGAAGGCGAGGAGGCCGATGCCATCCTGCGCGCCTGCGTGCATTGCGGCTTTTGCCTCGCCACCTGCCCCACCTACCAGATCCTCGGCAGCGAGCTGGATTCGCCGCGCGGGCGCATCTATCTCATGAAGCAAGTGCTGGAGGGGCAGGCACCCACGGCGCGCACGCGCCTGCACCTGGACCGTTGCCTGACCTGCCGCAACTGCGAAACCACCTGCCCCTCCGGCGTGCAATACGGCCGCTTGCTCGACATCGGCCGGCGCGTGGTGGAGCGCCGGACGCGCCGCAGCCTGCCCGAGCGCGCGCGCCGCGTCCTGCTGCAAAAGGGCTTGCTGAACCCACGCCTGTTCACGCTGGGCTTGCGCGCCGGCGGCGCCCTGCGCCCGCTCTTGCCCGCGGCGCTGCGCGCCAAGCTCCCGGCCCGGGAAGAGGTCGTGCCCGCCTGGCCGGCGCGGCGCCATGCGCGGCGCATGGTGGCGCTGGCGGGCTGCGTGCAACCCCTGCTCAAGCCGGCCATCAATGCCGCGGCGGCGCGCGTGCTTGACCGCCTGGGCATCTCGCTGCTGGAATCCGAAGAAGCCGGCTGCTGCGGCGCGTTGTCCTGGCACATGAACGACGAGGACGCGGGCCTTGCCGCCATGCGCCGCAACGTGGATGCCTGGAGCCGGCGACTGGACGAGGGTGCGGAGGCCATCGTCATCACCGCTTCCGGCTGCGGCGCCATGGTGAAGGAATATGGCTATCACCTGCGCCACGACCCTGCCTATGCCGCCAGGGCCGCGCGCGTGTCGGCGGCCACCCTGGACATCGCCGAAGTGGTGCAGCGCGAGATACCGCGCCTGCGCGAGATCTTGCGCAAGCGGCCGCTGTCCCATCCTCTGCCGCGCCTGGCCTGGCATGCGCCCTGCACGCTGCAGCACGGGCAGAAGGTCATTGGCGTGGTGGAGGGCCTGCTCGCGCTTACCGGCTGCGAACTCGTGCCGGCGGCCGAGCCTCATCTGTGCTGCGGCTCGGCCGGCGCCTATGCCCTGCTGCAGCCAGAAATTGCCGACGCCCTCAAGGCGCGCAAGCTGGCCAATCTCATCGCAGGCCGGCCGCAGGCCATCGTCACCGCCAATATCGGCTGCCTCACGCACCTGCAAAGCGGCACCGACCTGCCGGTGCGCCATTGGATAGAATTGCTGGACGAACTCTTGGGGCGATGATGGACCCGCTCGTTCAACGTACCCTGGCCGCCGTCTGGCATCCCTGCACACAGATGAAGCACATGGAGCAGGCGCCGCCGCTCGCCGTCGCCGCGGGCGACGGCCCTTGGCTCATCGGCACGGACGGGCGCCGTTATCTGGATCTGATCTCGTCCTGGTGGGTCAACCTCTTCGGCCACAACGAGCCGCGCATCAAGGCCGCCATCAAGGACCAGCTCGACAAGATCGAGCATGTCCTCCTCGCCGGCTGCACCCATGTGCCGGTGGTGGAACTGTCCGAACGCTTGGCGGCGCTGACCGGGCTGGGGCATGCGTTCTACGCTTCCGACGGCGCTTCGGCCACCGAGATCGCGCTCAAGATGAGCGCGCATTACTGGCGCAACGTCGGACGGCCGCAGAAGAACAGCTTCGTGAGCTTGGCCAACGGCTACCACGGCGAAACCGTGGGCGCGCTGTCGGTCACCGACGTGGCTTTGTTCAAGGAACAATACGCGCCCCTGCTGCGCCCCTCGGTGTCTTTGCCCAGTCCCGATTTTCGCCTGGCCGAAGAGGATGAATCCGCTACCGATTACGCGCGCCGCTGCGCCAAGGCGCTGGACGAACATCTCGGGCGGCATGCCGACACCACCGCGGCCCTCATCCTGGAACCGCTGGTGCAGGGCGCGGCGGGCATGGCCATGTACGACCCGCTTTATCTGGAGCTGGCGCGGGAGATTTGCGACCGGCACGACGTTCATCTCATCGCCGACGAAATCGCCGTCGGCTTCGGGCGCACCGGCACGATGTTCGCCTGCGAGCGCGCCGGCATCACGCCGGATTTTATGTGTCTGTCCAAGGGTATCACCGGCGGCTATCTGCCGCTTTCCTGCGTGCTCACCAGGGACAATATTTACCAGGCCTTCTACGGCGACGAGACGGCGCGCGGCTTCCTGCATTCGCACTCCTACACCGGCAATCCCCTGGCCTGCCGCGCTGCGCTGGCGGTGCTGGACATCTTCGCGCAGGACGATGTCATTGCGCAAAACCGTGCCAAGGCCGCGCGCTGCACCGAACTCATGGCCGAACTGGCCGAGCACGAGCGCGTGCGCCACTTCCGCCAGTTGGGCATGATCTGGGCCTTTGACGTGAAGGACGCGGACGTGGATTTTCCGCTGCGCTTCCATCGCGCCGCGCTAGACCGTAGCATGTTGCTGCGTCCCATCGGGGCCACGGTGTACTTCATGCCGCCTTATTGCATCGACGAGACGCAGATGAAGCGCGCCGTGGACGCCTGCCTGCAACTGCTGGGCTGACGCCCGCGCGCCCAACATTCGGCCAACCGGCGCGCCCGTTGCGGCGCGCCTCACACGGGGGAGTCGCACATGAACAAATTGCATCTTGCCGCCGCCGCCATGGGGTTTACAGCCGCCGGCTGCGCTGTTGCCGGCCCGTCGGTCGATCCTGGCCTGTGGGAGGGCACAGTCACCGTGCAGCGCCAGGGCAACCTGAGCGCGGGCGAGAAGGCCCAACTGGAGCAGATGCGCGAGCATCTGTCGCAGGTGCCCCCGCAATACCGCGCCCAACTGGAACAGAATCTCACCGCCATGGCGCAGAACAAGCCCATGTTGTTCCACGAAAAAACCTGCGTCACCCCGGCCATGATCAAGGAAGGCCTCAAGCCCAAGGTCGGCAAGAACTGCACGTACACCATGCAGCCCAAGGCGGCCAACAGCTACAGCGTGGACTTTACCTGCCGCGAGGAGGGCGTGGAGAGTCACGGCAGCGGGGAGATGATCTTCGCCCCCAAGAGCTACCAGGGCAACGTGCACATGGTGGCGAGCGGCCAGGGCAAGAGCTTTACTTCGGACATGAGCATGGAGGGCCGCTGGCTGTCGGCAGACTGCGGTGGCGTCAAGCCGCCGGGGGGGTATAAGTGAGGGTGTAGCATGCGGTTAGAAAATCGTGTCTGACCCCGTTTTCCTCGTGTCTGACCCCGTTTTCCTTCGTCGTTGGCCCCGAGGGGCGGGCAAAAATCGAGCTCAATTGCCCTGCGGGCCCTGCATTGCCCGTGGACATCAGAGGCATGGATGCCGTGACCGTCCGGCGGGTGGTTGAATTG
>JAJZSR010000169.1 GCA_021849595.1 Pseudomonadota bacterium
ATCCCCTCCCTGCTGCCCGTGCTGGCGCCCATCGTGCTGGCCGTGGTGATGACCTGGCTCATGGGTCCGGGCGCCGGAACCCGCGCGCTGGGCGGCATGCTGCTGGGAGCCATCATCACCGGGATTTTCGTCGCCATCTCCATGACCACCGGCGGCGGCGCCTGGGACAATGCCAAGAAATACATCGAGGAAGGAAATTACGGCGGCAAAGGCTCGGAGGCCCACAAGGCTGCGGTGACCGGCGATACCGTGGGTGATCCCTACAAGGATACCGCCGGGCCCGCCGTGAATCCCTTGATCAAGATCATCAATATTGTGGCTTTGCTGATTGTGCCCTTGCTGTAGTGTTTGTGCGCCCCGCAAGCGGGCGCTGGGAGCTTTGCCGACGCCGGCTGCCCTACGGTAGCCGGCGTTTTACATTCGGCGCTCAGTGTTTGCGCTGGGCGAAATCCAGTTCGTCTTGAAGGCGCTGCAACAGCCTTCGGCGCGCGGGCCACAGGCGGCCGGCTTCCTCGGCGGCCGCGAGGGCGCAGCCCGGCTCCCCGCGATGGCGGCAGTCGCGGTAGCGGCACTGGCCCAGATAGGGGCGGAAGTCGGGGAAGGCACGTTCAAGTTCGGCCGGGGCGTATTGCGCCAAGGCGAATTCCTGCAAGCCGGGCGAATCGATCAGTGCGCTGTGGGCATCGAGCGCGTACAGGGCGGTGTGAGTGGTCGTGTGGCGGCCGCTGCCCAGCACGCGGGATATTTCTGCCACGTGCGCGTTGGCTTCTGGCACCAAGGCATTGAGCAGGCTGGACTTGCCCATGCCGGATTGCCCCACCATGAGCGTGGTCTTGCCCGCCAGATGCAGGCGCAAGGCGCTTATGTCGCCATGCGCCGACAGGCCCAGCACCTCGTAGCCGATCGCCGCCAGCGGCGCAAGGCGCGCCATTGCGGCGGCATGCTGGGGCAGATCGGCCTTGTTGACGAGGATGAGTGCCCCCAGGTCCTGTATCTCCGCGGCGAGCAGGCAACGTTGCACCAGATCGAGGGAAAACTCCGGCTCCGCGGCCATCACCACCACCAGCAGATCCAGGTTGGCGGCGATGGCCTTGTGGTGGAAGGCATCGGCCCGCGCAAGGAGACTCTTGCGCGGCGCCACGGCTTCCACCACGCCCGTCCCGCTGCCCGTGGCACGCACCTGAACCATGTCGCCGCAGACGATGTCGGCCCTGCGGCCGCGCACCGCGCAATGCAGCCGGCCCTGCTCGGTTTCGACCGCGAAGCTGCGGCCGTGGGCGGAGACGACCCGGCCGGACAGCAGGCCGGCGTTCAAGCGCTCGGCAGCGGGGGCCGCGGCACGCCGAGGCGGCACGTGCTCAAATCTCGAACAGGGCGTCCACCTTGGCCGCGCAGATGAAGTCGTTTTCCGACAACCCGCCGATGGCGTGAGTCCAATATTCCACCCGGCAGGTGTTGTAGCCCACCAGCAGCATGGGGTGGTGATCCTCGCGGTGCGATACCCACATCACTGCATTGGCGAAGGCCTGGGTTTCGAAATGATTTTTGAATTTGTATTCCTTGTATATCTTGATACCTTCCTGGGCCCATCCCGACAGGCCCTTGAGCAAGGGACGGATTTGCGCCTCCGTTAGCGGAGCGACGCCGCCTTCGCAGGGGGCGCACTTCTTGCGGGCGAGTTCGTGGGCGATATCTGCCATGTCGGTCCTCACTGCTTGAAATGGTAGTACTGTTGGTTGAGGAAGGCGACTACGTCGCGCTCCTCGTCAGGAAGCCAGCCGGTGTTGGTGTTGGCGTTGCACAGCGCGACGCGCGCTTCCAATTGCTTGAGATTGTGGACCATGCGGTCGGGGCGCGTGTAGATGCCGCTGCCGTTGCCTCCATACATGGCGGCGTGGCATCTGATGCAGGATTTTTCCACCAACTGCTGGCCGATCTTGGGGTTGCCCACAGGCTCTGCCAGAGCAGACACCGGAAGGAAGACAAGGAACAAAAACAGCAGCCGGCGCATGGTCATCTCCGCAAAATGGATGCTGCCATTATGGCGGCAGCCAGGCCGTTGCGCCAGATTGGCGGCCCATCTTGTGCCACAATAAGTTTTTTCCGATGAACGCATGGTTATGCCGCAAAACCCCTTGCACCTGGTCTGGATCGATATGGAGATGTCGGGACTCGTGCCCGAAACGGACCGCATACTGGAAATCGCCCTAGTGGTGACGGATGCTCAACTCAATACCGTCGCGGAGGCCCCGGTCCTGGTGGTGCACCAGGATGATGCCGTGCTGGAAGGCATGGATAGCTGGAACAAGGGCACCCACGGCAAGTCCGGCCTGATCGACAGGGTGAAGGCATCGCAACTCTCCGAGGCGCAGGCGGAGGCGCGGATGCTGGAGTTTCTAAAAGCCTACGTGCCGTCGCGCACCTCGCCCATGTGCGGCAACTCCATCTGCCAGGATCGCCGCTTCCTGGCCCGCTACATGCCTCAACTGGAAGCCTATTTCCACTATCGCAATCTGGATGTCAGCACCCTGAAGGAGCTGGCCAAGCGCTGGCAGCCGGGATTGGCGGAAGCCTTCAAGAAAGCGAGCAAGCACGAGGCGCTGGCCGACATTTATGAATCCATAGACGAGCTGAAATACTATCGCGAGCGCTGGCTCACCCCGCCAGCCAAGTCCTGATTTCCCTCGTTCCGACCGAAACACACGCCCGTGGTACCGTACTATGAGCCGAGGCACGACCTATACCATCGAAGTCAATCCCAAGATTCCGCGCCGACTCATGCGCCTGGAGGAACTGGCCGGTAATCTTTGGTACAGTTGGGACAAGCCCACCCGCACCCTGTTTGCGCGGCTGCATCCGGGATTGTGGGAGAGCACGGGGCACAACCCGCGCGCCTTCCTGCAGCGCGTGGATGAGCAGCGCTTGATCGACGCGGCCGAAGACCATGTGTTCCTGGCCAGCTACAACCGCGTGCTGTCCACCTACGACACCTATCACAACGAGCCGCTGCGCCGCGATCAGCCCCAGCACCTCAAGCAGTCGGACATGGTGGCTTATTTCTGCGCCGAATTCGGATTCCATGAGAGCTTCCCGATTTATTCGGGTGGCCTGGGCATCCTGGCCGGCGACCACTGCAAGGCTGCCTCCGACGCGCGGCTGCCTTTCGTGGGCGTCGGCCTGCTCTACCGCCAAGGCTATTTCTCCCAGGCCATAGACCGCGACGGCCGCCAGATTGCCAGTTACACGGATTCGGATTTCTCCACCCTGCCCGTCACCCCGGCTCTCGGGGAAGATGGGCACGAACTGAAGGTGCCGGTCGAAATGGCCGGCCGCACCGTGTGGGCGAAGGTGTGGCTGGCGCGCGTGGGCCATGTGTGGCTGGCGCTCCTGGACACCGACATCGGGGAGAACCCGCCCGAAGACCGTGACATCACTCACCGGCTGTATGGCGGCGACCGCGAGACCCGCATTCGCCAGGAGATCGTGCTGGGCGTGGGCGGCGCGCGCGCGCTTGCCGCCATGGGCGTGAAGCCGACGGTCTGGCACATGAACGAAGGCCACGCCGCCTTCCTGGTACTGGAGCGCACGCGTGTGATCATGCAGGAAGCCGGGCTGAATTTTGCCAGCGCGCTCGAGGCAGCCGCGGTGAACATGGTGTTCACCACACATACGCCGGTGCCGGCGGGCCACGATCATTTCGGCATGGAGATGATAGAGCGCTATTTCCAGGATTATTGCCGCAACGCCGGCGTCGACATGGAGGCCCTGAAAACGCTGGGGCGCGCCAAGGATAGCCCGGACTTCAACATGACAGCCCTGGCCTTGCACGGCTCGCGCCACCACAACGGCGTATCGAAGATCCATGGCGAGGTATCCTCGCGCATCTGCGCCGACGCCTGGCCGCAGATCGAGCCGGAGGAAAATCCCATGGGCCACGTCACCAATGGGGTGCATCTGGCCACCTTCCTGGCCCAGGAATGGATGGAGATGTTCGACGAGCGCTTGGGTTATGACTGGCGCCACCGCCTGGCGGACACCAAATATTGGGAAACCCGCATCGACGAAATCCCGGACCACCTGTTCTGGACCGTGCGCCGCAGCCTGAAGTCGCAGATGCTGTACATCGTACGCCATCGCCTGTCGCGCCAGACCTTGCGCAACCATGCTTCCGAGGCCCACCTGGATCGCATCCTGCGCCTGGCCAATCCGCTCGATCCCAAGGTACTCACCATCGGCTTCGCGCGCCGCTTCGCCACTTACAAGCGCGCCACCCTGCTGTTCCGCGACATGGAGTGGCTCAACCGCATCGTGTCCGACGCGGATCGTCCCGTGCTGTTCATCTTCGCCGGCAAGGCGCATCCGGCGGACCAGCCCGGCCAGGAATTCATCCGCCAGATCCACGAGTATGCCCGGCGCCCCGAGTTCGAAGGCAAGCTCCTGCTGGTGGAAGGCTACGACCTCGGCCTGGCGCGCCGCATGGTGGCAGGGGTGGACGTCTGGCTCAACAATCCCATCTATCCGTTGGAAGCGTCCGGCACCTCGGGCATGAAGGCGGCCATGAATGGCAGCCTCAATCTGTCGGTGCTGGACGGCTGGTGGGGCGAGGGCTGGGACGGCACCAACGGCTGGGCCATCAAGCCGGCGCCGGCCTATTTCGACGAATCGCGGCGCGACGAGGAGGAAAGCCTGAGCCTCTACGAACTGCTGCAGGAACAGATCCTGCCGCTTTATTACCAGCGCAACGACATGGGCTATTCCGAGGGCTGGGTGAAGATGGCCAAGCGCTCCATTGCCACGCTGCTGCCGCGCTTCAACGCCGGACGCATGGTCGCGGAATATGCGAGCAAGTTCTATACGGC
>JAJZSR010000170.1 GCA_021849595.1 Pseudomonadota bacterium
TGGTACGCGCCCCGGGCGGATATCTGGAGATCAACGGCGAAGTCTGGCAGGACGAGACGCGGGGCTTCTTTCTCCCCACGCATAAGCGTTCCCTGGGCTATGTGTTTCAGGAGGCGAGCCTGTTTCCTCACCGGTCGGTGGAAGACAATCTTGCCTACGGCCGCAAACGCGCGGCGGCCGACGCACGCCACGTGGATCGGGAACATATCCTGGAGTTGCTGGGCATCGCCCACCTGCTTGGGCGCAGGCCCGATCGCCTTTCCGGCGGCGAGCGCCAGCGGGTAGCCATCGCGCGCGCGCTTTTCACCCGCCCGAAAATTCTCCTGCTCGACGAACCGTTGTCGGCGCTGGATCACGCGCGCAAGCAGGAAATCCTGCCTTACCTTGAACGTTTGCACGATGAACTTGAGATTCCCATGCTCTACGTCAGCCATGCCCCGGACGAGGTTGCCCGCCTGGCCGATCATTTGGTGGTACTGGAGGCGGGCAGGGTTCTGGCGAGCGGCCTGCTGCGGGAAACCCTGGCACGTCTGGATCTGCCCATCCGCCTGGGCGAGGACGCGGGAGTGGTGCTGGAAGGCAGGATAGCCGAACGCGATGCGGCCTGGCATCTTGCGCGCGTCGATTTCGGCGGCGGCAGCCTGTGGGTGCGCGATGCCGGCCTGCCCCTGGGCCACGCGGTGCGCGTGCGCATCTTGGCGCGCGACGTGAGCCTGGCCCTGGAAACCCATTCGGGTACCAGCATCCTCAACATCCTGCCGGCGCGCGTAGAGGAATTGGCCGAGGACGCCCATCCGGCCCTGGCTCTGGCGCGCTTGGATGTTGGGGGCGCGCCGCTCCTGGCACGCCTGACCCGCCGCTCCGCAGCGACTCTCGCGCTGGCCCCGGGCCACGCTGTCTGGGCCCAGATCAAGGCCGTGGCACTGATAGGGTAGGGCTGGCATGGACTCCTCGCCCATTGATTTCGCCACTGAAGCGGACTTGCCTGTCATGGCGGCGCTCCTGGGGGAGCTTTTCTCGTTGGAAAGTGATTTCTCCGCGGACCGCGACAAGCAGGTCGCCGGCCTTCGGCTCATCCTCGAAAACCCCGCCTTGGGCAGGCTTTTCGTGCTGCGCATGAACGGGGAAGTGGCAGGGATGGCCAATGCGCTTGTCACGGTGAGCACCGCCGAGGGCGGCCGGGTCGTGCTGTTGGAGGATGTCATCGTGCGTGCCAACCTACGCGGCCAGGGCCACGGCCGGCGCCTGGTGCAGCGAGTGATGGACTGGGCGCAGTCCGAAGGATACAAGCGCGTCACCTTGTTGATGGACGCGGACAATGCGGTGGCCCTGGCGTTCTATGGGCGTCTGGGCTTTTCCCCCTCGGGCATGAAGGTATTGCGGCGCACTCTACTCTGCTAGTGTTCTGAGTTGGGAATTTGTTGTGGAAAAATACCGAGTATCGCAATTTTTCAGAGACACCTTCTCCATCGCGCGGATAGTCCACGAACTTCCAACTCAGGGCGCTAGGGCGCCCGGCCCCTTTGTACCTATGAGCCGCTTGTGATGCCTACCGGCGCGTTCGGCACTCTTTTTGCTGGCACGTAGATACTGTAAATCGAGTGTGATTTTTGTTGGCAACATGACAAAGGATGCGGACATGCAGGACGTTGCCATTGTCGGTGGAGGACTCTGCGGGCTGGCGCTCGCTTATCGCCTGCAAACACAGGGCATCGACTATGCCCTGTACGAGGCGCGGGGCCGTCTGGGCGGGCGCATCCTCGGCGCGCGCAGTGTCTTGAACGGCGCGGCGCTGGATCTCGGTCCCACCTGGTTCTGGCCGCAGGCGGAACCGCATATGCGGTACTGGGTGGCGGAACTGGGATTGGATTTCTTTCCACAGCACGATACCGGCACGGTGATGGAATTGCAGGTCGCGCAGGCTGCACCGTTAACCCGCCTGGCGCCGGGGTTGCACGGTGGCGCGCAACGCCTGGCCGGGGGCATGGCGGCCCTGGTTGAGGCGCTGACGGCGCGAGTCGATGCCGGCCGTATCCGTCTCGACCATGCCCTCACTGCGGTGCTCGAGCGCGACGACCATGTGGAGCTCTACTTCGAGGCGCAGGGGGAGTCGATCGTCCGCACGGCGCGTCGCGTGGTCGTGGCCCTGCCGTCACGGCTGGCGGACGAACACGTTCGATTTTCTCCGGACTTGCCGCCCGAGCTGCGCGCCGCGATGCGCAGCACCCCCACCTGGATGGGGGCCATGGCCAAGGTCGTGGTCGCCTATTCCGCTGCGTTCTGGCGCGAGCATGGCCACTCGGGCAATGCCTTCGTCACTCACGACAAGGCTTTGCTTACCGAGGTCTGGGATGCCTGCGGCAAGGAGGGCAGCGGCGCGGCGCTAGGCGGCTTCCTGGCCCTGCCCCTGCCCGACGCGGGTGAACTCCCCGCCCTGATACACGATCAGCTCGCCGAGCTGTTCGGCACGCAGACGCAGGACAGCGAGATGCATATCCAGGATTGGCTGCATGAGGCCTACACCACCAGCGCCCTGGACCGTGCCCAACCGATGGTGAGACCCGAGGAACTGGGCGATGCGCGCCTGGCGGCCGTTTACTGGAACGGCAGGCTGCTGCTGGGCGGCACCGAAACCGCGCCGCATGGCGGCCACATGGAAGGTGCCCTCGCCGCGGCCGCACGCATCGAGGCCCAGTTGTTGGAGGCGCAAGGCGCCGCGCGTTCCGATGCAAAAATGGCGTTGGAGGATTTTGCGCCTTGGGTGGCCCAGCAACGCAGCCGGGCCTTTGCAGCCTATGAAGGCCAGCTCAAGCAGGCCCTGTCCGGCCATCGAAGTCAGGACCTCACGCGCCACTGCCTGCTCGCCACCGTGCAAGGCCTGTATGGCGAGTCGCTGGCCTATTTGCAAACGCTCGGTTTCCCACAGCAGCCCACTTCGGGTACCGATGGCACGGCGCTGACGCGGGCGGCCCTGGCCGCCTTCGAGGGTTTCAACGAGGAACTGCTGGGCCAGGCGCTGGCCTTCAACCGTACCTCCTGCGCAATGTCCAATTTCCCTGACGAGCATCAGCCGGGGGCCGACTATCTCAACCTTATACGTGCGGATCTGCGCGATGCCTGGCGGCGTTTCGCCTTCGACGTGCATGATTTTCTCACGGAGGGCTAATGAAGTTCTACATGACGCCCGGCTCGTGCTCGACGGGCATCCACATCCTGCTGGAAGAGATCGAGGCCGCCTTCGAGGTCTATCTCGTGAACCTCATGGCCGGCGATCATCTGAAGGCGGATTTCGTCGCCCTCAATCCCAAGTCCACCATCCCGGTGTTGGTGCGCAACGACGGTTCCGCGCTGACCGAGTTCCAGGCCATCGCCTGGTGGCTGGCGCGCACCTACCCGCGCGCCAAACTGGTGCCGGAAGATGCCGAAGGCCAGGCGCGGGTGATCGAACTGATGGACTATGCGGTCGGCACCCTCCACGGACAAGCCTTCGCACGCTTGTTCACGCCCAGCCAGTTCGCCCAGAGCGAGGCCGAGCATGAAGCCGTACAGGCGCAGGGGCGGGAGCGCACGGCGCGGGGGTTGGAAGTGCTGGACCGGGCGCTCCCGTCCGATGGCTACGCGGTGGGGGATTTTTCCATCGCCGACGCAGCGATTTTCTATGTCGAGTTCTGGGCCGACAAAGTGAAGCTGCCGCTGCCCCCCAACTGCGCGGCGCATTACCGGACCATGCTGGGCCGTGCGGCGGTGCAGCGGGTGTTGCGCGAAGAGGGATACCGCGTCCCTTGATTTTTTAGGCGGCGCGTTCCTGCGCCGCCAGCTCCAGGCGGATATCCACGTCGCGGCTCAGCCAGCCGCGGGTGAGTTCGCGCATGGCGGCGTCGCCTGCCTCTTCCCAGACCACGTAGAGCAGGGCTTCCTCCCGCGTCAGCAGTTCGTTGTTTTCCAGCTTTGCTTTGGCGGCCGCGCAGGCCAGTGGGGCGGCCTGGTGTTCGGCAAAAACTTCGGCGGCACGCCGCAGCGCCGCGGCCATCTCCTGCGCGGAGGCGAGCTGGGCGTGGATGCCGACGATTCGTAGAGAGGTGGACGAGTCTTGCACGTGCTAATCCTTTCTCGGTCAGAGCGGAAGTCTGCTTCAGAAAATGGATAAGCAATAAGCGTGCGTAGCGTAGAGGCCACGCCGCGCGGGCACGACATACGCTTTCCGAAAAGGCCCGCGCGCGACTTGGAACGCATTCTGCTTGATTCGGTAGAGGCGTTATTGTTTGTGGGGTTTGTCGCAAACCTTACAGGTGAGCCGTTCCGAAGCTTAGAGTGACGGGCCATTCCATGACAGTGCGGGAATTGATGGAAGCCCTGGACAGACTTCCCGGCAATGCCGTGGTGCTCTACCAGGGTGACGGGGGCGTGTCGCTCATTGCCGGCGTGAGCCTGGAAGCCAATGTGAATGGCATGCCCGACGAGGTGATACTGCACCCCTCCATGGAGGGGGACTGAATCCTGGCAGGAGAGGCATATGGCATATCGGACATTGTGCAGGCAGCAAAGTCTGCTGGAAGGCGAGATGGTGGCCTTCGAAATTCAAGGTCACGAGTTCATCGTCTTGTGGCCGGAAGCAGGCGAGCCGCGCGCCTTTAGCGGTGCCTGCCCGCATCAGGGGGTGCCCCTGCGGCGCGGGTTTTTCAATGGCCGGACGCTGACTTGTCCGCTCCATCAGTGGGTGTTCGACGGGCGCGACGGCCTGGGACTGAATGCCGGCTGCCGCCTGAAGAGCTATCCCTTGCGCATCCGCGAGGGCATGGTGGAAGTGGATCACCCCGCATTCGCA
>JAJZSR010000024.1 GCA_021849595.1 Pseudomonadota bacterium
AACTTTTGGTATGAAGGTGTTGCGCCGCATCCAGTCCCTGCAGCAGGGACAGTTGCACGATGGGCAGGTCCGCAGCGGGCCGGATCAGTTTGAAGGGGATGAACACGCCATGGTCATAGCCGCGCGTCGCGTCTTCGCGCGCCGGCAGGCCGGCGGCACCCAGCAATTCGACCACGCGTGCGGCCAGCGCCGGGGCACCCGGCGCGGGATAGGTCAGCTCGTAAGTGTGGGGCGGAAAACCGTAGTAGTCATAGATAAGCTCGGGCTGCGGCGCGGCGGTGACGCTGAAAGCAGCCTCCTCCCAGTGCGCCGAAATGACGACGATGGCCTTGGGCAGCACCGGCAGTTCGCCCGACAGACCGCCCAGCCAGGTCCCCATCGCCGTCCAGGCGTCGGGCGGATTCCACGCCATGAAGAAACAGGGCCCGGCACCATGGGGAAGATAGTGGACAGGCAGGCGCATGCTTGCTCCTGGTCCGACAGGCTGCTACGCCCGCTTTACCTCGAAGACGTTTTCCACTCGCGCCAGGCGCTGCAGGAGGCGTCCCAGCTGCGCCGCGTCACGCGCCTTGAAAGTGATGGCCATGCGCGCATACTCGCCCTGGCTTTCGGTGTTGACGCGCACTACGTCCACGCGCTCCTTGGTGAGCGCATCGGAAACGTCGCGCAGCAGGCCCTGGCGATCGAAGGCGCGCAACTCCAGGCCGACCTCGAAGGCGGCGGCCAACTCCCCGCCCCATGCCGCCGGCAGTAGGCGCTCGGGGTTGAGCTTGGCGAGCGCCGGACAATTCTGCCGGTGCAGGGTGAGGCCGCGCGCCACGGTGTTGTAGGCCACCACGGCATCGGGTGGCGCGGGCTTGCAGCAGCGCGCCAGCGTCGCCGGCACTTCGCCCAGCCCGCTCACCACCACCGCATGGCGGCCGGGCAGCGCTGGGCGCGGGCGCGGCGGGGCCGCCTGGGGCGCGGCGGCGCCGCTCTCGCGCAGCGCCTGGGTCAGCATGAGCTGGCTCACGTCGCCGCGTCCCAGGGCGGCGAGAAATTCCTCCACGCCCTTGAATTTGAGGGCCTGGGCCAGTTTTTCCTGGGAGACGTCGCTCCTGCCCAGGCGCTTGAGTTCCTTGTCCAACTGGCTGCGCCCCAGCGCCAGCAACTCCCCATGCTCGCGCTGCTTGAACCATTGCCGCACCTTGGCCCGCGCGCGCCCGGTCTTGAGATAGGCGAAGTTGGGATTGAGCCAGTCCCGGCTGGGGCCGCCCTGCTTGACCGTCAGGATCTCCACGCGCTGGCCGGTGGCAAGCTGGGTGTTGAGCGGCACCATGACGCCGTCCGCGCGCGCCCCCCGGCAGCGGTGGCCGACGTCGGTGTGCAGGGCGTAGGCGAAATCCACCGGCGTGGCGCCGCGCGGCAAGTCGATGACATGGCCCTGCGGCGTGAGGACGTAGACCTGATCCTGGAACAGCTCGGTGCGGAACTGCTCGGCGAACTCGCTGGCGTCGGCGACGTCGTCCTTCCATTCCAGGATGCGCCTAAGCCAGGCGATTTTTTCCTCCAGGCGCGCATCGTGCCGCCCGCCCTCCTTGTAGCGCCAGTGCGCGGCCACGCCCAGCTCGGCCTGGCGGTGCATGTCCAGGGTGCGGATCTGCACTTCCAGGGCCTTGCCTTCAGGGCCCACCACGGCGGTGTGCAGCGAGCGGTAATCGTTGCTCTTGGGGTGCGAGATGTAGTCGTCGAACTCGCCGGGGATGGGCTGCCACAGGTTGTGCACCACCCCCAGGGCGGTGTAGCACTCCGGCACGGTGTCCACCAGCACGCGCACCGCGCGAATGTCGTAGAGCTGCTCGAAGCCCAGGTTCTTGCGCCGCATCTTGGCGAGAATGCTGGCGATATGCTTGGGCCGTCCCTTGACCTCGGCATGCAAGCCGTGGCTTTCCAGCTCGCTCTTGAGTCCGCCGATCACCGCCTCGATGTAGCGCTCGCGGTCGGCGCGCTTCTCGTCCAGCAGTTGGGCGATGCGTTTGTAGGTATCACCCTCCAGGTAGCGGCAGGCCCAGTCTTCCATTTCCCATTTGATCTGCCACACGCCCAGGCGGTTGGCCAGCGGGGCGAACAGATCGCGGGCCTGTTGGCCGAGATGGCGGCGCAGCGCCTCATCCGCACGAGCCGCACAACGCAGGGCATGGGTACGCTCGGCCAGCTTGACGACGATGCCGCGCGCGTCCTCCACCATGGCCAACACCATCTTGCGCAGCGCCTCCATCTGCTGATGGCCGTCGCCGGCCGCCAGCGCCGTATCGCGCGCCAACTGCTCGATGCGCGCCATGGAAGCGACGGCCGCGGCCAGCTTGCCTGCGGCGCCGAACTCCTCCAGTGCGGCGGGGCGCACGCCCGCCAGCGGAAACAGCAGGGCGGCCTGGACGGCATCCAGCCCCAGGCGCAGTTCGGCAACGATCAGCGCGCTGCCCACGGCATGGGCAATAGCCTTGGGATCGGGCGCAGGACCGTCTTCTGCGGCAGGCGAGAACAGCGCCGTCAGGGCCGGCTCCATCGCCGCGCGCTCCTGCGCCGGCAGCCAGGAGGCCAGTGCCTCACGGGCCTGCGCCAGGGTGGTGCCTTCGTAGCAGATGGGTTTACGTTCGGCGGGTTGCATGATCATATTATTATCGCCTCAGCTGCCAGTAGCGGCGACGCCTTTCGGCGGCGCTTGCCACCGTCACCGCCTGGGGCTCGAAGCGCAGGCGCAGGGCGCCGTCGCGGTCGGTACGATAAATAGTGGCCCCGGCGCGCCGAACGTCGCCCAGCACGCGCCAATGGGGGTGGCCGTAGCGGTTGCGATAGCCCGCGGAAAAAATCACTACCGAAGGCCGCACGGCGGCGAGGAAGGCCGGGACGGTCGACGTCGCGCTGCCGTGATGGCCGGCCATGAGGACGCTGCTCGACAGGCTCCTCGGCACCTCGGCCGCCATTTCGGCCTCGGTAGGCCGTTCGGCATCGCCCGTGAGCAGCAGTGCCTGGCTGCCGCTGGAAATTTTGAGCACGCAACTCATGGCGTTGTCGGCGCGCGCCTCATGGTAGGCCTGTGGCGGCGGATTGAGCATGTCGAAATCCACCCCGTCCCAGCGCCAATGCTGGCCGCGCACGCAAGGCAAGCGGCGCGGCACCGGCCAGGCCGTCCCGGCAGTCAAGGGCACCGAAGTGAGCAGCCAGCCGGCATCGGCCTCGCGCAGCAGGGACGCCGCACCACCGATATGGTCGTTGTCGTTGTGCGTAAGCACTAGGCCATCCAGGCGCAGTTCGCCCGCCGCACGCAGCGCCGGCAGCACCACGCGCTCGCCGGCGTCGCTCTCCCCATAGCTCGGTCCGCTGTCATACAGGAGTCGATGGCGCGCGGTCTGCAGCAGCACCGCCGTGCCCTGTCCGACATCCAGCACGGTGGCATCGAAATGCCCCGGGGCAGGACGTTCCTCCGGCGGCCACAGCAGAGGCAGGAACATGAGGGCACCCAGCCAGCGCGCCGGCATACCACGCGGCAAAAGCATCCAGGCGACACCCGCCAACGCCAGCAGCAGCGCCGCCCAGCCCGGCTGCGGCCGCACCAGCATCGGCCAGCCCGCCAGGGCGTGCAGCAGGTCGCCCAGCCCGGCCATAAGTTCCTGCGCCCACACCAGAGGCGCCTGCCAGCCGGCCGCCAGGCCGCCCAAGAGCGCCAAGGGCGTGATGATCCAACTCACCAGCGGGATGGCCAGCGCGTTGGCGAGCGGGCTGACCAGGGACACCTGCTGGAACAGCAACAGCAATGCGGGGGCGAGGGCCAGGGTGACGGCAGCCTGCGCCAGCGCCCAACCTCCCAACGTGCCCAGTCGCCCGATGCGGCCCTCGCCCACCCACAGCAGTGCCGCCACGGCACCGAAGGACAGCCAGAAGCCCGCCGCCAGCGTGGCCCAAGGGTCGAATACACAGACCGTCAGCAGGGCCAAGCCCAAGAGGCTGAACGCCGAGGGGCGCCGCGCCAGCAGGAGTCCGCCGGCCACGGCCGCGAGCATGAACAGCGTACGCTGGGCAGGAATCTGGAAACCGGCCAGCAGGCTATAGCCCAAGGCCGCGGCAAAGCCCACCACCGCCGCCGCGTTGTGCGCCGGCCAGCGCAGCGCCAGATAAGGAACCCTGCGCCACGTCCAGCCTGCCAGCGCCGCGGCAAGTCCGGCCAGGAGCGTGACATGCAGGCCGGAAATGCTCATCAAATGAGTCACCCCGGTGCGATTGAAATCGCGCCACTGCCACGTCGGGATGGCCTGCTGATCGCCCACCACAAGCGCGGCGATGACGCCGGCGTAAGGTGCCTGCCCGAGTACTTGGAGGATATGGTTGCGGATACGCGCGCGCATGGCATCCAGCGCCGCAGAGAAACCCGCCGCCTCCTGCGCCAGCAACTGAGGCGCCGGCTGTGCGCGCACATAGCCGGTGGCGCCGATGGCATGCTGCAGCAGCCAGGCTTCGTAATCGAAACCCGTGAAGTTGAGCTGCCCGTGCGGCTGCTTCAGGCGCGCCGCAAGCCGCCATGCCTGGCCGGCGCGAAATGGCCGCGGCACGGGTTCGACGCCGCGCGGCGCATACCAGGAGAGGCGCACGCGCCGCAAGCCCGGCGCGCCCGGTGCCTGGCCGGGAGCGAGGTCGAAATCGAATACCTGCCCCCAAGGCGTAACCTGCGGCAGGCCGGATACGCGCCCCGCCAGCATCACATCGGCGCCTTCGGCTTGCGCCGGCAGGCGCTCGGCCAGACGCAGTTCCGCGCGCCAGGCGGCGTAGGCAAAACCCAGCGCAGCGACCAGCAGAAGGATCGCGCCTTGGCGAGTCAGATCGAGCGCATGCTGCCTGGCGCGCGGCAGCAGCAGGACGGACGCGGCCAGAGGCCAGGCCCAGACCCAGGCGACAGCGGGCAAACGCTCCTGAGTCTGCAGCCAGCCCGTACCGGCAGCGAAGGCCGCACAATAAAACCAGAAGGGAACTTCAAAGCGGGCCAAGCGCACCGTCCGCCAGATGCAAACGCCTTTCCATGCGCGCGGCGATGTCGGCATCGTGGGTGACGATGACCAGGCTGGTCCCCAGCTTGCGGTTGAGATTCTGCATGAGCGCGAACACGCTATCCGCGGTGCGGCGGTCCAGGTTGCCGGTGGGTTCGTCCGCCAGAACGCAGGCGGGATGCGTGACCAGCGCGCGGGCGATGGCGACGCGCTGGCGTTCGCCGCCGGACAGCTCTCCGGGGCGGTGCGTCAGGCGCTGGGCCAAACCCACTTCGCCGAGCATGTCCGCCGCGCGCGCGAGCGCTTCATGACGCGGCGTGCGGCGGATGAACAGCGGCATGGCGACGTTTTCCTGCGCGCTGAATTCCGGCAGCAGGTGATGGAATTGATAGACGAAGCCCAGCGCCCGGTTGCGCAAGCGGCTCAGCTCGCCCTGTCCCAATCCCTGCAGCATCTGCCCGAGCAGGCGCACGCTGCCCGCGCTGGGGGTATCGAGCCCACCCAGCAGATGCAGCAGCGTGGATTTGCCCGAGCCGGACGCGCCGGCGATGGCCACCATTTCGCCGCGCCCGACGCTCAGGCCGATGTCGCGCAACACGGGTACCTCCTGGCGCCCCTGGCGATAGGTTTTATTGAGACCCTGGCACTCCAGCACCGCCTCACTCATAGCGCAGCGACTCCGCGGGATTGAGACGCGAGGCGCGCCAGCTCGGGTAAAGCGTGGCAGCCAGGCTCAGGCTCAGCGACACGCCGGTGATGGTGACGACGTCGCTCCATTCCAGCTTGGAGGGCAGCTTGCTGATGTAGTACACGTCGGCCGGAAACAAATTGATGCCGAACAAATGCTCCAGAAAGGGCACCACGGTTTCCACATTGAGGGCCAGCGCCACGCCGCCGGCGACCCCCAGCAGCGCCCCCACCACGCCAATGAAGGCGCCCTGCAGAATGAAGATCGCCATGATGCTGCCCGGCTGCGCCCCCAGGGTGCGCAAAATTGCGATGTCGGCCTGCTTGTCGGTCACCGCCATGACCAGGGTGGAAACGATGTTGAAGGCGGCGACTGCGACGATGAGCAGCAGAATGAGAAACATCATGCGCTTCTCGATGGCCACGGCGCGGAAGAAATTGGTGTTCTGCTTGGTCCAGTCGGTGACGAAATAATTGTCACCCAGGCTTTGCGAGAGCTGCTGATCGACGAAAGGTGCGCGGAAGGGATCCCTGAGCTTGAGGCGCACGCCGGAGACGCGATCGCCCAGCCGGGTAAGCAACTGCGCGTCATGCAGATCGATGAAAGCCAGGCCCGCGTCGTAGGTGTACATGCCGGCATCGAAGATGCCTATCACGTCGAACTGCTTGAGGCGCGGCATGATACCCAGCGGCGTGATGTTGCCCTGGGCGCTGATAAGCGTGACCTTGTCCCCCACCGTCACCCCCAGCTCACGCGCCAACTGCGAGCCCAGTATGATGCCGAAGCCGCCCGGCTTAAGCGCATCCAGGCTGCCCGCCTTCATGTCCTTGCCCAGATCGCCGATCCGCTGCTCGTCGGCCGGCAGCACGCCGCGGATGAGCGCGCCGCGCACGTTGCCGTTGGCCGCGAGCATGGCCTCGGTTTCCACATAGGGCGCCGCCGCCAGCACCTGCGCATTGGCCTGCGCGCGCTGCGCCACGCTGCGCCAATATCCCAGCGTGTTATCCGCGCCGGTGATTTCGACATGGGCGGTGAGGCCCAGGATGCGGTTGCGCAATTCGTCCTGAAAACCGTTCATCACCGACAGCACGACGATGAGCGCGGCCACACCCAGCGCGATGCCGGCCGCCGACACCAGGGAGATGAAGGAAATGAAATGGTTGCTGCGCTTGGCATGAGTGTAGCGCACGCCCACCATCAACTCGTAGGGCGTGGCCATCAGTCCCCCAGCAGGTGCAGCACGATGCGGCGGCTTTGCGCCGCGCGGCGGTGCTCGTAGAGATAAATGCCCTGCCAGGTGCCCAGCGCCGCGGCGCCGTCCAGCACGGGGATGGACAACTGGCTTTGCGTGAGCGCCGCGCGCACATGGGCGGGCATGTCGTCGGGGCCTTCGGTGACATGCTCGTAGAGGGCATCGCCTTCCGGCGCCAGCCGGGAGAAGAATTTTTCCAGGTCACCGCACACGTCGGGATCGGCATTTTCCTGGATCAGCAGGCTGGCCGAGGTGTGCTGCACGAACACGGTCAACAAACCTTCCGCGACGTTGCTGGTACGGACGAAGTCCTGCACCGGCCGAGTGACGGCATAGAGACCTTTGCCATGGGTGGGAACGACCAGGAGACGGCTTGCTTGGCGCATGGAGCTGGATTGTATGCGAGAAAAGCGCTGTCGGCCTGACCGCATAAATGCGCGCGAGTTTCCCGCGCTACACTGCGCCCATGCGTTTCATCGTGCCCTACTTGTTTCCCCCCGGCCGCCTGCGCGACGCCGCCTTGGCGGGCGTGCGCCTACCGGCGCTGGAAACGCTGTGCGCTCGCGGCCGCCGGCAAACCGGCGCGGCGGGCGGTCTGGAGGCCGCCCTGGCCGAATTGCTCGGCGTAGGCGCGCAAGGATCGGCCCCGCTCGCCCCCTATCTGCTCAAGGCCGAGGGCATGGAACCGGGGGATACCTGGTGGCTGCGCGTGGAAGCCGTGCATCTGCAAGTGCGGCGCGAGGGCCTGGTGCCCATGATGGGTGCGGCCGTGGCCATGACGGCGGCCGAGGCCGCGGCCCTGCATGCCGGCCTGACGGAACATTTCGGCGCCGCCTTGCCGCTCGTGGCAACGCCCGGCGGCGACTGGTACTGGCCGAGGACGACGCCGCTCGGCCTGGACTTGCCGCCCCCCGGCGCGGCGACAGGGCGGGCCCTGGCCCCGCCTTCAATCAGATGGATGATTGGCTGGCAAAAGCTCATGAACGAAATCCAGATGCTGCTGCACGACCACCCCGTCAACCGGGCGCGCGAGGCGGCGGGGCAGCCCGCCATCAATTCGCTCTGGCTCTGGGGCGAAGGGCGCTGGGCGCCACCGCCTCTAACCGCAGCGAAGATTTACGCCGACCACCCATTGGCCCGCCAACTCGCCCTTGGCCTGGGGCTGGCCTGCCGTCCTCTGCCCGGGCGCTGGGACGGAACACCGGTGCGGTCGGCCATCGTGGTGCTGGACGGGCTGCTCGAAGCCGGACAATACGGCGACGCCTGGGCCTGGCGCGCGGCGCTGCAGGAACTGGAACGCGACTGGCTGGCGCCTCTATTGAAGGCCGGCAGACGTTGCGTCCTGCACGATCCGCAGAGCGGGACGCTGCTGCATTGGCGGCCGATGATGGCCTGGAAGTTCTGGCGCAGGACTGCGCCGCTGGCCGTCGTCAATCCCTTGGCCGAGGCGGCGGCACCTGTCCCTTCACAGGACGAATTCGGCAATCGCTTTTGAGTTGCCGCGCCGAGGCGGCAGCGCTCAATAGGTCAGCGTCACGACGTCGTCATCCATCGCCTGCTGGATGACATAGGCACCGCCTACGGTTTCCTCGATTTCCGGAATGAGATCATGGCCCCACAAATCCAGTGTGGGGGTGCAGACCTTGAATTTGACTCCCGCCTCGTGCGCATCCTTGATGAAGTCGTACACGCTCTTGGGAGAACCTTGCTGAACATGCAGCTTTTCCGCCACGCCCTTCTTGGCCAGTTCGCCCGAACGCGCCGTGAGGATGACTTCGACCTCGTACTCCATGGCCGCCGCCACGGTAGCCTGGAAAAAAGGCGCACCCAGTTCCGACGGATTGGACGGATCGGTGTTCACCATCACGATCATGAGTTTGTCAGCCATGTTCGATCTCCACAATTCAGTAAGGCGGGCAAAAAAATTATATCCAACAAAGCGAGGCCAAGCCGCCCCGACCGCGTCAGGAAAGGCCGAGCCGGGCAAGCCCGGCGTCCAGGCGGGACAGCACCTTGTCGCGCCCGAGTAGTTCCAAGGTGGCGTCGATCGCCGGCGTCTGCGGCACGCCCGCCACCAGCACCCGCAGGGGCATAGCGAGCTTGGGCAACTTGAGGCCGTATTCCTTGGTCACCGCCTTAAGACATTCGTTCAATGCCGCGCGCTCCCAGGGAAGAGCCTGCAAGCGCTCGCGCAACGCGACGAGCGCCGGCTTCGCCTCTTCGCTGAGATGTTCCGCCAATGCCTCGCCATGCGGATGAATGTCGCGGTAGAACAAAGACGCAGCATCGGCCAGCTCAACCAGGGTCGATGCCCGTTCCTTGAGCAGGGCCATCAAGGCCGCCAGCGGCGGACCGCCGGCGACGGACAGCCCCTGGGCCGCCAGGCGCGGCTCCACCAGCCCGGCCAGGCGCGCGTCGTCGGCCGCCTTGAGATATTGCTGGTTGAGCCAGAGGAGCTTCTCGGGATTGAACTTGGCCGGCGAGCGACTTACATGTTCGAGATCGAACCAGGCGCAGAATTGCTCCATGGAGAAGATCTCGACATCGCCGTGCGACCAGCCCAAGCGCGCCAGGTAATTGAGCAGCGCCTCGGGCAGATAGCCGTCCTCGAAATACTGCATCACGCTCACCGCGCCATGGCGCTTGGACAGTCGCTCCCCGTCCGCACCCAGGATCATGGGGACATGGGCGTACTGCGCCAGCGGTGCACCCAGGGCCGTGAGCAGATTGATCTGGCGCGGCGTGTTGTTGACGTGGTCGTCGCCGCGGATGACATGGGTGATGCCCATGTCCCAGTCGTCCACCACCACACCGAAGTTGTAGGTCGGCACGCCATCGCCGCGCAGCAGGACCAGATCGTCCAGCTCGGCGTTGGCCACGGTAATCGGCCCCTTGATGAGGTCGTGGAAGGTAACCTCCCCTTCGTGAGGGTTCTTGAAGCGCAGCACCGGCTGCACCCCTTGCGGAGGCGGCGGCAGCGTCTTGCCCGGCTCGGGCCGCCAACGACCGTCGTAGCGCGGCTTCTCGCCGCGTGTGCGCTGCGCCTCGCGCATGGCATCGAGTTCCTCGCGGCTGGCGTAGCACCAGTAGGCCTTGCCCTCGTCGATCAGTCGCTGCGCCACCTGCTTGTAGCGCTCTAGGCGGCGCATCTGATAAAACGGCCCCTCGTCGTAATCCAGGCCCAGCCAGGCCATGCCATCGAGTATGGCCTGCTCGGACACCAGGGTGGAGCGCTCCAGATCGGTGTCCTCGATGCGCAGCACGAAGCGTCCGCCGTGCTTGCGCGCATAGGCCCAGGAAAACAGCGCGGTGCGCGCGCCGCCGATATGCAGATAGCCCGTGGGACTGGGCGCGAAGCGGGTGCGGATCATAGAAGCGAAAGGCGGGGAAAGCGTCAAATTGTAAGCCAAAAAATTGACCCTCTCCGCCGCTTGTGGTTAAATGCGCCCCTCCGCGGGCGGTTAACTCAGCGGTAGAGTGCCACCTTCACACGGTGGAAGCCACTGGTTCGATCCCAGTACCGCCCACCAATTTTATTAAACGCCCAAGTGCACCCAGCCCTGGTCAACCCCGTCTGTTGACATTCAGTCAATTTAGGGACATTCCATTTGCTTGGCGGGGATCGGCATTGGGGTAAATAAAAAATCCCTCGTGACCACGCTGGCGCGCTCCTTGGGTTCCGTTAGCAGCGCAAGGGCAAGGTAAGCAATCCGTTGATGAAGCCGGCACTGAGGTTTCATAGAAGCGGCAGCTGATACCCTTTCTCCATAAACAGCCTTATGCAAGCAGCCGCGACGTCAGGGGCGTAAAGCACGCCACTATTCCTTCTGATTTCTTCCAGCGAGTCATTGATGCCACGTCCAGCACGATAAGGGCGGTGCGACGACATGGACTCAACGACATCCGCCACCCCCAGGATGCGTGCCTCAAGCAGGATTGCATCGCCCTTCAAGCCCTGGGGGTAGCCTGATCCGTCCCAACGCTCATGGTGCTGAAGCACCGTCTGCGCAATAGGCCAAACAAAATTTATTCCTTTCAGGATGTCGTAGCCTGCTTGGGCATGCATCCTGACGAGGCCCATTTCAATGTCGTTCAACCGCCCGGGGTTGCTCAATATCTCTGCGGGCACCCGAATCTTGCCGATATCATGGACGATTCCCGCCAAATGGATGCCGTGCACCTGTTCATCCGGCAGCCCGATTTCGCGTCCGATCGAGGCAGCAAGATTTGCGACGCGGCGCTGATGCCCCGCAGTATAGGGATCGCGCAATTCCACGACAGTGGAAATAGCCTGGATAGTGTCTTCCATACTGACGCGCAGCTGCTCAGCATGGTATTGGCGCTCCGTCAAAGCCTGGTCCCGTTCCTCGCGCGTACGCAGCCCTGAGATGCCAAATGCCAAATCCTCGGCCATTTCCTCCAGAACCTCTATTTCGCCGTTACTGAAGAATGATGGTTCCGAGGCGTAAATATTGAGAACACCGAACACGACCCCGGCATCCGAGAGGGGTAGGGAAATAACTGACGCGTATCCATGCTTTCTGATCAATTCGCGCCAAGGCGCGACACGTGCATCATTTTCAACGTCTTGCACAACCTGCGTGTTGCCGGTTCGGGCGGCCTCTCCGGCAGGTCCGCGGCCCGCCGGGACATCGGCCCAGCTCAGCTTCGCCGCGTCGATATACTCTTCACCTTCTCCGGACATCGCTACCGGTCCGATACTTTTATAGTCATCGTGGAGAAGTAGGCCGATCCACGCAAGCGGGTAACCACCGCTCGCCGTGATGAGGCCGCACATCTCCTGCATCAAACCCGCTTCGCTTTCGGCCCGTAGCAGCGCCCGGTTGCCCTCGCTCAGCATTCTGAGGACCCTGTTGACACGAACCAACTCGGCTTCGGTACGCCTACGTTCCGTTATATCGCGCACGATGGTCAGTACGTAAGCCCTATCCAGGTCCACCAGGGTTGCACTCACCTCGACCGGGAACTCGGAACCATCTTTGCGGCGATGAAAGCTCTCAAACCGGGCACCGCCTGATTCGCGCATCTGGCTCTTTATTTTCTTGTCGAGCTCTGCGTTAAAGACAGGATCAATGTCACGGATGCTCATGGCCAGCATCTCTTTTTTGGTATACCCCAGGTTCCTGCATTCAGATTCATTGACATCCAAGATACGGAGTGTAATTGGATCGACCACCTCAATGCCGTCATTGGAATGATCGATCAGCATGCGGAACAATTTCAGCCTTGCGGTCGCGTCGCGGAGCGCATCCTCCATCAGCACAAGGTCTTGTTTTTTCATAGGCGGACACCAATACCCATCATCAAAGAGGACTCCGGCCCCGCTCGCGGAGGATGTTCCGGCTTGATGAGATGCCGCCGGATATTGATTTTGCTTATTTTCTTAGCAAAAGACGGGGTTCTTTTCCAGTAAGAACCGTTGTCGTTAACTTTTGATTAAACTCGACTCCGCGTACCATCCAAAGATCCTGAGAAAAATTGGTGCATGGCCGTATCCTAGGGGTTGCCAGGCAGAATTCTGTACCTGTCGCCGAACTTAGCCTGACAACGGCTATATTTTCAATAACCGGATTAACGCCTCCGATTCATCTATTGCATGGGAAATTTCGTCAGCTATCTTGCCTAAGGAAAGCGAGTATCTGGACCTCAAGTGTTCGCGGAGTTGTACCAGAAAATCTTGCGAGGGAGATTTGCAATATTCCGATCCCTTTCGGCTCGCGGCAATGGCTATCCGATCTGCATCCTGCAGCAGGTAATTCAATGGTAGATAGCTCGCCGGGAAATCCACCGGCGGAAATGGGACAGTATGGTGGTAACGCACAGCCAGTGACAACTCCCAGGGCAAGCCCCACTTCTCCAACGCCAAATATCCAAGCTCCGCATGGGTAAAACCGCAGACCTCGGTCTCCGCTTTCACGAGCGCGTCTGGACAATCCCACTCCGTTTCGTCGATGAGACGCAGATGCTCCGGCGCCTCAAGGTAGAGAACGAAACGCCCGATGTCATGCAGCAACCCAAATAGGTAGGCCTTTTCCCCATCCAGGCCCTGGGGCACCACCCAGACGGCCAGCTTGGACATGACCTTCGCGACCAAGATAGCGTGCACCCATAAATTTCGTTGCCAATCGGTACGCGGCAGAAAAATCGTCGCAGCCGAGTGGGCCAGCACGAGATTCGCCGCCTCCTTGGCCCCCACCCTCAACATCGCCTCGCTTAGCGTCGTCACCGCCCGCGGAGGACCAAAAAACGCCGAATTGGCGAATTGCAGAAGGCGGGTTGCGAACCCGGGATCGCCGCTGATATAGGAAAAAACCTGCTCGAAGTATTGGTTATCGGCCGGGTCGAGCCTTAGCAGATTGACTACCACCTCCGGCAGAATCGGAAGTGCCGCGACGCGACTTTCAAGTCTGCCTAAGATTTCGTGCTGGTGCTCATGCATTTTGGTCCTGCCAAAAAGAATGAGCGCCACCACTGAAATAAGCGTGCATCCTTTTGTACACGGGTCAGGGTCGCGGAGGTGCGCTGGGTGGCGAAGCTGTCGTCAAGCGGCCGGGGTGTTTCAGGGCTGTCGGCACGGGCAGGGGGCACATTCTCCAACCGGCTTCAGGCACGGGGCAAAACTTCTTGCGCGGCCCTGGAGCACACTTAAGAACACAAAAAAATTATAGGCATTAAAAACTGGATTTCTTGCCAATGGATGGCTGCGGCGGATGAAGCCGGCTACGCTAGCCCGCGAAGCGGCTGACCCGGTTGCGCCCGGAGCTCTTCGCGTCATAAAGCGCCGCGTCAGCCGCCGCGATCAGCGCACCCTAGGTTTTTTCCGTCGGCCGGGTAGGACGCGACACCGAACGAGGCAGTCACCCGAATCGCGGAGGACTCAAAAGTGAACGGGGTGGCAGAAAACACCCGACGGCATCGTTCGGCACGCCGCAGGGCCTCCCCTTCCTTGGTGTTGACCAGGACGACCAGGAATTCCTCGCCCCGATAGCGACAGGGAATGTCGCTCCGACCGCAATTTTTCTTCAATAGCGCGCTGAATGCCTTTAAGACCTCGTCACCGCCACGGTGGTGGTGATCAAGGAGGCCAGTGACGGCGGCGAAAGACTCACCGGAAAAACTCGCTCCGCTCAGGCTGTGGTCGCAATAGGCCAGCGGCCCTATTTCGCCGGCTGTCGTGCAGCCAACCACCCTCGTCCCTGCGAAGCGCCGATTTATCTCCCTTCCCACGCCCCCAAGTCGTAGCCGCTGGAACAGAAAAGCACGACGAGCGCCATGTTCCGCTGCCGCACCGCGTCATGAAACTCCCGGGCGGCCTGGGCCGGGTCGACCGCGCGCGACTGTGCCGCGCGAATTTGTTGCCGGGCGGCCATTGCCCTTCCTCCACCCTTTGCCTACCGCGTACCCCTCCGGCCGAAGGCGTTTTCTTCCGCCGACGGAGATTCGCCGCCATCCTTGGGTTGAGTGCCTGGCAAGACGCCCGCCTCTTCGAGAAAGCGCTCGGCCTCCCGCTCCGTCATGAGAACGCCGCTGATATTCGGCTGCGTAAGAGCATGCAGGATGTCGTTATACGAGCAACTGCCTCGATTCGCCGAGACAAACTCTCTCGCTTCGAGATACATTGCGGTGCTGGGTGGGGCCATGATCTTTCTCCTGTTTGGGGACTGCAGCCTGCAATGAGGGCGGGGCAATCCGGCCTATTCCCGCCATCGACGTCGCTAGTCCGAGGCGTCGAGTCCTCATTCGGCCCCGAGCATCGGGTTTGCGAGGGCTGCCGGACAAGGCTACTGTGAACCATGCAAGACCCGGGCCCGTGTTATTTAATGCTTAATTTCGTGGCGAGGCCGTGCCACAATGGTGTAGCTTCCCCGCAGAAACATCCCCGCGGCGCGCACCGTCAAATTTTCGACGCGGCGGTCACGGCCTCGTCAGAATCGGCCCGGGCGTCCCCGAAGCGTGACCGCCTGCTTGGAAGGCCCGCGCCAGTAACATTTCAGGCCAACGGGATCCTGAGTCCCTTGGGAGGCGGCGATGCCGAGCATGGAAGACACACAAGCCGCATGGAGGCAGCTCAAGCAGGCGCTCCATCATCACGAGATCTGGTACGCCAATCTTATTCGCACGCTCGCCTGCCGGCTACCTCTCGACCCCCGCGACCTGGCGGAGGATGCCCATCGCCACTGCCATTTCGGCCAATGGTACTACCACGACGACTCGCGCGCCTTTCATATTAGCCCTGCCTTCCAGGCCATGGAGGAAGAGCATAAACAGATGCACCTGTGGGCGGCGCGCTTGCTGCGGCAATCGCAGCAAGGAGCCCCCATTTCATCGCACGATTACGATGCCTTTGCCAACTCGCTTGACCGGTTGCGCCTGCAGATCCACACGCTGACGGAAGAGTTCGAGAACCGCCTCTATAGGCTGGACCCCCTTACGGGCGCGGAAAGCCGCGTCGGCATGCTCACGCATTTGCGTGAGATGCATGAACTGAGCCGGCGCGGGACTCGCAGCTGCTGCATCGCCATCTTGGACCTTGACCGTTTCAAGGTCATCAACGACATCCATGGCCACCTCAAGGGCGACCAGGTTCTGGTTGCCGTGGTGCAACACGCCAAGGCGCAGATGCGCCCCTATGACAAAATCTTCCGCTACGGCGGTGAGGAGTTTTTGCTGTGCCTGCCAGACACCGACCTGCCCAGCGGCGAGGCGCTCGCCGAACGCATACGGGAGAGACTCGAACAGATTCCGCTGGCCTATGATGACCATAACCCTATTTTTGTGACTGCCTCGATCGGGCTTTCTTTGCTCGATCCGCGGATCAGTGTCGAGGAATCCATCGATCACGCGGACAAGGCCCTCTATGAGGCGAAGTCGGCGGGACGCAATTGCGTACGCCGCTGGGCCAGCGCTCAGTAGCCGGCCTGTACCGGCTCTCGACCTCTGTCGATGCCCTGTTCCGGACGGCTCCTGCATCGCCACGCCAGACGCACGGCGCATTGGCATTTACTCAACATCACGCCGAAAGTAGATAACGCCATGCAGGGTGGTGCCGTCGACTAAGCTTATGCGTAGCAGCCCGAATTTTGGATCCCACGACCCGGCGTCAATAGCCCCGGTATGCCCCAGGGCCAGCCCATTGCCTAACGATTTTGGGCAGTCGCGCCATTTTCGGTGAAGGCAGGCCGGCTTGATTTGCCAGGAGCTCCAACCAGGATTCGCCGTCATGGCCGTCTGCATCTATCGGAGATCGATAAACGGGGTCCCGAAGCGCCTCGTCCAGAGTGACGAAGCGGTAGCCGCGCCGTTTTAGCATGCTCACCAGGGCCGAAAAATAATCGGCGTTGAGAGTGTTGGCGTGCAGCAACAGCACCAGCGGAATGTTCCGTCCAAGCAGGTCGAACGCCAATACCTCCGTATCTTCGAATACCGAAGCCATGTACGGGACATAGGCCTCACCGATTTGGCGTGCCGCGTCCCGGTCGCCTGCGGCCTGCGCACGCGCGTAGGCCAGGGCAAATAGCCACTCGGCACTGTTTACGGTAACCGGGGCTATCGTATAACCACGCGCCGTCAGAAATTCCCGAAATGCGGAACGCACTTCCACAGTCCGGCCCAGGTGAAGGTAGGGGTAGCGGAACCAGCGCAACCGCATGCCCGCGCTTCCCATGAGCGGCCGGGTGATCCTTTCCCCACGCAGCAAATCGGCTTCGAACAACTCCAGCGACACGTGGTTGAGCGATAGGTGCGAATAGGTATGGTTGCCCAATTCGATGCCGGCGCTAAGCCATAAGCGCAATAGGCGCACCCGGCCCTCGTCCAGCGTGCCTTGCCGATAAAGCTTGGCCTCGTTGACAAAACCTACCGCCGGTACGCCTTGGGCGTGAATGTCGCCCAGCAGTTTGATGGTCATTGCCAAAAGCGTAGCGTCGTCATCCGACGGCACAGCAGCAAAAGGCAGATCATCGAAAGTCACCGCCACCGTACGTTCCCCCGATGCTCGGGCGGCGACCGACAAGGACAGCAGGAGGAAAACGAACAGCAGCGAGATTTTCATGGCCGGCCGGGCCTGCCGATCAGAATCGGCGCGTGAGATCGACCTCGAAGGAGCGCGAACGGTATCCGCCCGCCCCACCGCCGCCGAAATGGCTCAGCGCAGCCTTTACGTCCAGGAACCAATTACGATAGAGGCCGAAGAAGCCTTCCGCTGCGACGTCACCGCCGGCGCGGAAACCACTCATGGTGTTGTCCTTGTACGGGCCGGCAGCCAGCGTGAGGCTGATACCGTCATCGTCGCTTATCTTCCAGTAAGTGAAGGCGGTCAGCGCATAGCGCTCGTAATGGGAAGGCGCGTAATAGCCATTTCCCGGGTCGCGCGCATAACCCATCCAACGCCCGCTCACGCCGAGGTCGAGATTCAGCCTTTGCGTGCGAAGAAAAGCCCGGCGCGGCGCCAGCTCCACTCCCCAGCGCTCGTTTCCGTCGGAAAAGGTGTCATAGGCAAGGCGGCTGTCGACCGTCCAGCGCAGAGTCGGGGCCCAGGTAGCGTCCAGCGTGTTGGCGCGGCGCTCAATGCCGAGCTTGGCGGCGCGCGGCGATACCGCGTAGAGCTCCTGCTGGTGCGAAAGGCGCATGGCAAGTTCGTCGATCGGCTGGTAATCGGCACCGAGTTCGTAAATAAAGCGGCCGTCTGCGTCCACCATGCCGCTACCGATCTGGGCATCGAGGGACAGCTTGGAAGCGTAACGGTAACGCACCCCCAGCCAGGCACGGTCGTAGGCGACGGAAGTGCCGCCATCCGGCGCGGCGTAAACGCTGCCGGCCTTGGCATCGATCCATTGCCGCTCCGCGCCGCCAAACAGGCGCGTCTCGGGATTGATCACGTACTCGCCTTGGGCACCGGCGTGACGGATAGTGATATCGGCAGAATCCGATGTGTAGCCCAAGCTGGCCGTGGCATTGGAGCGCAATGGCGTACGGATGAGGCGCGCGAGATCGGCACTCTCCTTGCCTTCCGGGCGCAGACGCATCGTTTCGGCCAGGCTGGCGAGCGCCTCGCGCGGACGATGGGCTGCAGCGAGGGCCAGGGTGCGCGTATATGCCAGTTCGTAATCGTTGCGCGGTTCAGGCTCCAGTGAGGCGACGATGGCCAGCGCCTGCGTCGGCCGATCGGCCCAGGCCAATACACGCGCTTTCTGTTTGAAATAGGCCGCGTTGGCGCCGAAGCGCAGGCGATACTGCTCCAGCAACTCCAAGGCGCGAGCGTAGTCGCCCTGTTCGGTGACTGCCTCGACATATTCCATCCATGCCACCTGCACCGTCGGTTGTTGCGCAAGGTAGTCGCGATAGGCCGACTCCGATTCTGCCAATCTGCCGCGCCAGTATTTCACCCGCGCGATGCCCAGCTTTGCCCCAGCGTCATGCGGCGCAATCGCCAGGATGCGGCGATAGCTGTCCAACGCGACGCGGTAATCCGCGCGCTCAGACGCCAGTTCGGCGCGGGCGCGCAGATATTCCAGATTTTTTGGATCGGACTCCACCGCGCGCTCGACGGCGAGCGCCGCTTTCTCGCCCCGGTTCTCCGTCTCGTAGCTCTGGGCCAGGCGATAAAACAGGGCATGGTCCTGCGGTGCGAAGCGAGTGGCCTCATCCAAAGCCTTGGATGATGCGGCGGTATCACCTTCCAAGGCATAGATGTCGGCCATGCGCAACCAATACTCCTTGCTCTCGCCAAAGCGCCGACGATAGCGAAGGTCGTATTCCCGTACGGCGCGAGCGTTGCCGCGCTCCGCCTCCAACTCCATATAGTCAAGCATGGCATCCTTGTCCTTGGGACGCTGCTCCATATAAGCGTGGTAGAACTGCACCGCAAGCTCTTTTTTTCCGCCGAGTGCCGCGGCGCGGGCGGCGCCGAGCAACGCGTCGGCATTTTGCGGAGACGTTGCCAGTATGCGTTCAAAGCTATCCAGCGCCAGCGGCTCATCGCCGGCCCAGGTAGCCAAATCACCCTGGGCACGCAGGTAGACGGCATTATTCGGCTCCAATCCGACCGCTTGCTTGATGGCCGCCAATGCGGGCGGGCCTTGCTGGGCGGCGGCATACGCCTGGGAAAGCTTGTAATACAAGCGCGCGTCCTTGGGCGCATACTTCACCGCCTCCTGCAGCGCTTGCGCAGCGCCGGCAGGCATTTTCAGTTTCGTGGCACGAATATCGGCAATGCGCTCCCACAGGTTCGCCTGGGCCGGATTGGCTCTGAGCGCCTGCTCGTAAATTTCCACCGCATGGGTCCACCACCCCTGCATTTCTGCACGCAGACCGGCATCCGGCACGGATTGCGCGATAGCCGGAGGCGCCGTTGCCGCAAGAACGGCCAAAGCGGCGATCAAATGCCATCTCATTTTCGCCACCGCCGATTGCGGAAGATCCACAGATCTGCGGCGAATCGCCCGATCGTGACAAGATCGAACAGCAGCACGCCATAGCGCAGCGGCGCCACCATGAGGCTTTTGAAGAAATATTCCAGCCGACGCCCCTTGGCCACCGCGACCAGGATGCCGGTCGCCACAGCGGTTTCCAATGCCAACGTGATCGCCAGGGGCTCCCACAGCCGCAGCAGGATCATAACCATCAGGATGGTCGGAAACGCCACTTTCTCGAATGCCGACATGAACAGCACCCAGCCGATCGGGCGCCCGTATTCAAGCGTATAGTCAATGCCGAAAGGCTGGCGGTATTGCTCGTGATGCACGCGCTTGTCCGCGAAACCGGCCGTCATTTTGGCCAGTTCTTCCTTTTTTCGGCGGCCGCGTTTGAGCGCCTTGAAGGGGCTGCGCATCAACTCGTCAAAGTAATAACAGCTTTGCAGGAAGGAAGAAGACCATAAATAGATCTGCCGCGGCACGCGGCCGGCTTCCGGTTCCTGCGAGCGTGCGTAAACATCGGTGAGCTGGGTATTGCGATAGCCGTTGTCGTTTATCGCGAAGCCGATGAAGATATCCTCGGAATTGGTCAGGTCATCGCCCAAGATCTGTTCGAAGCGGTCGAACACGATGGTCTTCAGCACGCTGCGGCGGTAGGCCACGGCGCAGCCCACCGGGTTGAGGATGCTGCCGAAGAAGGTCATCTGGCCCACGTACAGGAATTTCTGCAGGAAGTAATACAGCACTTCGCGGTACATGTCGGTGATGCCGCGCTGCAAATGATGAAACCACCCTACCTTGGGATAGACAGTAGCCTCAGGGTGGGCACCCAGGAATTTCTGCAGTGCGTCGGCACCGAGCTTGGCGCGGCGATCGCGGTCGCGCAGCGGCAGCACGGTGCCGCAGGCGCTGGCGATGCCGGCGCCCTTGTAGAGCTCCTCCACGACGCGGTCGAGGTAGTTGTCCGATTCCAGCACCGTATCGCCGTCGAGGATGAATTCGACGTCGGCGTCGAATTCGCGCGACTGACGTTTCAGGGTCGGTGTCTTGCCGATGGACTGCGCGCGTTGGATTGCGATCAGCTCCATGCCGTTCAGCGCGCAGAAACTTTTTGCGTATTCGACGGTGCGGTCGCTGCTACCGTCATCGATGAGAATGATGCGTGTGGGCTTGCGAGTCTGGCGCGCCAACGAAGCAAGACACAACGGAATGTTGCTTTCCTCGTTCAAGACCGGGATCACCACGTCGACCGTGGCCTTGCGCCAGTCTTCGGCCGGCTTGGGCACAGTCTTGTCCGGCCCGTGGATCAGCCCGACCATGCTCAGCACCGTGTTGGGGCTGAGGATGAAGTAGGGTGTCGTCGCCATAATGTTCTATCCTAGGCTACGCGTCGATTTTTGCCGCGCTCCCTTTCGATCAGGTCGTCCAGGGTTTCGGCCAGGGTCCATTCCGGCGCGAAGCCGGTGAGGGCACGCAGCTTGTCCAGCACGGGGCGTCGGTGGCTGACGTCCTCAAATTCCTCGCCGTAGGCATCCCGATAGGAAACGAAGCGCAGGGCCGAACTGCTGCCGCTGCGCCGTACGATCAGTTCGGCCAAGTCGCGGATGGAGATTTCCTGTTCGTTGCCAACATTTACCACCTCGCCCCATGCCTGCGGGCAACCGGCCAGGCCGTCCAGCGCCACCACGGTGTCACGCACATCGCAGAAAGATCGTGTTTGTTCGCCTGTGCCATAGACAGTGAGCGGTTTGTTGCACACAGCTTGGCGGACGAAGCGAGGCACCACCATGCCGTAATGGCCCACCTGATTGGGGCCTATGGTGTTGAACAGCCGTACCACGGCGATATGCAGGCCATACTTGCGCGCATAGGAAAACGCGAGAAATTCATCCGCCAGCTTGGTGACGGCATAGGTCCAGCGTAAGCGCCCGCCGGAGGGCAGCACGATATCGTCCGTCTCGGCAAAGCTGTCTTTCGCGTTGAAGCCATAGACCTCGGAAGTCGAGGCGATGATGACTTGCGGGTTCCAGCCCCCGCCATGGATGGCACGCAGGATCTTCTCGGTGCCGGTCATGTTGGTGGCCATCACCGCCACCGGATCTTCCAGCACTTTTTTCACCCCTACCACCGCCGCCATGTGGTAGATGCGGTCGGCCCAAGCGACGGCCCTTCCCAGTTCGCCCCAATTCAAAATATCGGCCTCGGCAAAACGGAAAGCGGGGTTGCCGCGCAACAACTCTATGTTCGCCAGTGATCCGGTACTGAGGTTGTCCACCACATACACCTGGTCGCCCTGCGCCAAATGGTATTCCGCCAAATGGGATCCGATAAAACCAGCACCGCCCGTAATCAGTACATGCATGTTCTGCACCACCCTTTTTCGACTTACGTCGGTTTTGTCGAATGCTCAACATTCGGCCAAAGTGCCCCGTTCCAAAGAATCGCAGCAATACAAGATGTTGGCATCCCGTTATGAAAACCCTCGCAAGCGTTTGCCGCGCTCATTCCAATTGCGGCAAGCATCGTGCTAGCTTGACGTCCGACTCAGGCCGGGAAGCTTCCATTGCCCCATAAGTAAATGACACCGCATCTGCAATTCAGCTTGTTTTAATAATGCGGCGATCAGGGGGTTGCCGCGCCGCATGGACTTGGGCCGCCTCCAGGCCAGGGCGCATAGGCCGGCACGATCCGAGCCGCTTTCGATTCGATGAATTTGCGCTCCATGCGGCTGCGGTGGGCTTGAGCCCATCCCAGACGATAAGCAGCCTGCCCCTGATCTACCGGGTCATGGCACCCAAGAATTCAACCAGTTGGGAACTCTTGATGCGGCCCGCGAAGAGCCGGAAATAGAAATTCCCGAAAGTCACCCCAGCAATCGCCGAGCGTAGCTTCCATCTGAAGCTGAACTGCAATGTCCGGGTCAGCCCCTTCGGTGCCCAAGTGCATAAATAGTGGCGACCACGATGTGGTGGTTTTAATGGGACCACTACTGGGGCCATAGCACGATAACGAGCAACGCCTTTCGGGTGATTTACCCCCAGTTGATGACCGCGGAGTCCACCATTTTTCCAAGTTCCCTCACGCCGTAGGGCACAGGCGCCGAAACACTTGTGCCAGGGCATCGTCGCCACCGACATTGCCCGGGAAGATCACCACCGGAAGGTTCGGTAATCGGTGACCGGCGGGCGTCTGCACGACGGTAACCCCGGGCAGGATCTGCCCAAGCACGCGCGAGGCCGCCAGGCCCAGCCCGCTCGCGAGCACGTCGTTGGAGGTGATGCCGCCCTTGCTCACCAGATAGCCCAGGGTGGGCGGCAGCCCGCGCACCACGTCCATCAGCGTGGCCGACACCGCCGCGCCGAAGGCCAGCCGTTCTGCCGCGCTGGCGAAGCGGTGCTCGCTGCGGCTGGTAAACACGACAGGCGTAAGGCCTTGCGCGTGAACATGGTCGATGCTTCGTATCAGCCCACCTGCAAGTTCGGCGCGCCCTTCCGGCAGGCGCGAGACGTCCAGCGGCAGGCCGACCACGCCAGGCTGCTTCAAGAGCTCGCTGAGCTGGGCCGTCGTCTTGGCAACATGCGAGCCCACCACGAATGCGCCGGGCCGGCCGTCGCGCACGAGCTGTGCGAACGCCTCGGCAGGCACCGGTTGCGGCGGCAATTTCGCCAGCGCGGTCAACAGTGACGCAGCGCTACGAAACAGCAGCCGCTTTCCGTTCGCCGCCGCCTCCAGCACCGCATCGGCAAACCATACGTAATCCTCCGGTGTTTCGCCATCGACCACGCCGACGGCATTGCCCTGCAGGCCGGCCAACCACCGCCCCGCCCTGCCTGCGCGCAAATCGGCAAGCGTAAGGCGGTACACATCTTTCGCGGCCACACGCCCGTTGGTCTTCTCGACGACATAATCGGGCAGGAAACTGGTCCTATAGCCGAACACCGAGTCGCGCGCGAACTCGGTGTCATGCGTCGGCACGCGCCGGCCATCGACAATCAGATAGTGCGTGCCGTCGCGCGTGATGCGCCCGCCCTCGAAGAAGGCGGGTGTCAGGATCGTCGCGTCGAAGGGGCCGAGAACGTCGTTCATCACGTCCGTCTCCACCGGATAATGGCCGCGCAAGGTCGAGTCCGAGCGCGACACGAACAGCACCGGATCGGCATAATCGGTGAGGGCGGCCTTGAGATTCATGCACACCTCGCGCATCACCGCCGCCGCGCGCGCCGCCTCCATGCCGCGCGTGTTGGTGAGTACGAAGAACAGCGGCGCCGCGTCGGTCAGCGCGGCTTTCAGCGTGGCGACGTCCCAGCGCGTGAGCAGCAGGCAGGAATGCACCGTCTGCGAGCCGGTGGGATCGTCGTCCAGAACGATGATTTTCGGGTTCATGGTGAAAACTTGTCTTGTCTGCGAAGGGCGAAGATATGCGAAGGAAAAAAACAGGAACCTATCCCAAGTTTTGGTTTTCTTCGCGCGCCCTTCGCGGATAAAGTCTTTTTCAGCGTGCCAGCATCGCCTGCACCCGTTCGACCATCGCCTGCGCGTTCATGCCGTTGAAGTCGAACAACTGCTGCGGGCTGGCGGTGGTTTCGCCGCGCTTCCAGCAGAACACGTCGCGCTGCGCCGCCTGGCTGCGCAGAAGCACCGGTTCGAGTGGCGCCGAGGGGCCGCCGGTGACGCCGATCAGGACGTCGCCATGGAACATGGTGCGGAACGTGTCGTTACCCATGAAGCGGCCGTCCGGCTCGGCGACGCTGTCCCACAGCACGTCGCTCGGGCGATACAGGCGGCGCGGGTTGACCACGGCGACGATGCGCGAGCCGATCCCGGCTTCGGCCAGTTTCTCGGCGGCGGCGAACACCGGCTGCAGCACCATGTCGCCGGTCACCGCGAACACCGCGGCGTGCGAGCCGCTGGTCTCCTTCAGCACGATCGCGCCGTCTTCGATCGCCCGGCGGCTCTGCGCGAGCGTCGT
>JAJZSR010000171.1 GCA_021849595.1 Pseudomonadota bacterium
AAGTCGCTCGCCGTCATGCCGAACACACTGCGATCGCCGCCGCGCGCACCGAGCGTCAGGTTGTACGTGAGGCCGAGAAGCGCGCTGCCGCTGAAGCCCGCGCGGCCGAGGCGCATGCCGCCGAGTTGGCCGCCGCCGAAGCCCTCGCCCGCGAAGAAGAAGAGAAGGCCGTCGCCAAGCGTGCCGAACTGGACAAGCTCGCCACGCTGCTCGCGGATCAGAAGGCCGCGCGTGATGCCCGCTATGCCGCCCGTAAGGCGCGCCGCAAGTAGCTGGTGCAGCACTTATTCAGTCGTCATTGAGACGTTGGTACAAAAGCTGGCCAGGCCAGGCGGGGTAGCCGGCGCTGTTGTCAGCTTTTGCACCAAGGCGGTCCTTGCAATCCACGCCGGGATCGCCGCCTCATACCCTTCATGCGGCGTCGAGCTTGAAGAGGTCATCGGCGAATTGCGCCAGGGTTTTCTTTTCCTTTCGAGCGTGGCGCAGGCTTCGAATTGCCCAATTTGTGGGTCCTGCGGCGGGCTTTCAGCGCCTTCAGTTTGGCTACGCGAGAGCGACCTTCTGCAGGCCGTGAAATAGTCCAGAGAAACTCTGCGGCCCTAATGGCAATCTCCTCCGGTCAAGCCGTGAGAAGCGAGCATCCAGGCAGCTTTCCCGCGGCTGCGTCGAACGTCAGCATAGTGGAACAGCCGAGCCTTCGATAATGGGTCATCATGAGACATTCGGCAAAATCTGCCTTGTCTTCTTCGTAGACAAACAAGGCCCATTCCAATGAACCTTCGTCATCAAACTGCAGCTCTCGCGTTTCCAGCAGCAGTCTGAAGGCTCGTATCACGTCTGCCTTTGCCAAACCAGCTCGCGACCGCAACACCCACTCGGTCTCCAGAACCGTCAGCAAACTGACTAGTAAAGGCTCGCCGATCTTGTTGGCCCGGTCTATTTCCGCTTTTGCAGTCCTGGCTTGGCGCGCATCGTCTTTCAAGAGAAACCGCACCAATACATTGGTGTCCAGGCCTTGCATGTCAGCGCTTCATATCGGCGACGGAAAGAGGTGTTCGTCCAGGCTTGTGGAGTGCGCCATAGAGATCGCCCAGGCTGCGTGTCTTCGCCCGCATGATCACGGTGCCGTCCGGCAGCAGCGTAAAATGAAGCCGATCATGCGCTTTCAAGCCCAACCTGTCCCGAATATCCTTCGGGATGGTGGTCTGGCCCTTACTCGTCATCGTTGCATTGGACATGAGCTCTCCTTACAAAATGTACTTTAGTAAGGAGTGGATGCCTGTCAATGGTAAATTGGAGTGCGCGGCGGACGAAAATCCACGCATATGCCTGCTTGGCGCCAATGGCGGGCCTGTTGTCTTCTGTCGCTGAGCCGCTGGGTGTCCCCCTGTCCAAGTGTTTCCTTAGATCGACAGCGTCTCAATCGCGGACCGGAGCGGGATCCGAAGCCGGCGCCTGAGTTCGCCTTGCCAGCATCGCCAGCGGCACGCACATCGCCCATAGCGCCAGGGCATAAAGGGCGCCGACCGGCCTGGCCTCCACATAGAGGACGAAGGACCCGGCGGCCACGATCAAGGGAATAGCCGGTAGCCAGGGGTAACCGAACGCGCGATAGGGCCGCGGAAGATCGGGCTCCTTGCGCCGAAGGACGAAGAAAGCAGCATAGACCAAAATCGCATTGGCGGCATTGACCGTCGCGATGAGGCCGAAGACGAGATCGAAGGAGCCGGTCAACGTCAGCACCAAGGACGCCAGCGAGGTCATCGCCAGCGCGATATGGGGCGTGCCACCGCGATTGACCCGCCCGAGCCCGGCGGGCAACAGCCGGTCCTCGGTCAGCGCATAGATCACGCGAGGCGCCCCGATCAGATTGGAATGCGCGCAACTCAGCACCACAAGCATGGCAATGCCGGCTACAATCACGTGCGAAGACGGCCCCCATATCACGCCTGCGATGAGTGAGAAGGGCGACGGCGTCGCCGCCAGATCTTTGGCGCCTAACGTCGCAAGCATAACGGCCATCACGGCGAGATATAGCACCGCGGTGGCCGCCACGCCGCCAAACAAGCTGCGCGGAATGGCGCGCGACGGATCTTCGTTCTCGCCGGTAAACGCGATTGGCACGTCCCACCCGGCATAGGCACCGTCGATGAGTTGATAGGCTGCGATGATGCCGGCAAAGCCCAGTGGTACGGTGGTCGCGGCCATCGGATGCGTTACCGGCGCCACATGTGGAGCGAACAGAAAGGCAGCGATGACGAAGGCCAGCAGCGCGATCGCCTTGAGCGCGCTGGTGATCTGGGTGGCAAAGCGCCCCTCGCGGATACCGGCATAATTGTAGGCGAAGAGCAGGCCTTGCATGGCGGCCGCGACAAGGATCTCGTCGGCGGGTGTCATCGGCAAGAGCGCACCGAGAAAGTCGGCGAAGGTGACACAGAGCGCGGCGACACCGGCGACGATGGACATCCACATGGTCCAACCCACCGCCAAGCCAGCCACATCGCCGAAGGCCCGCCTTGCATAGACATAGCCGCCGCCGTCGCGCGGCATAGCCGTAGCCATCTCCGCTACGATGTTGCAGCCAAGCGTGATGACGGCGGCGCCGAACAGCAACAGGCCGATCAGCACGTATCCATTCGGCACCAGGGCGGCCATGCTCGACGGGGCGCGCATGATACCGGCGCCGATCATGGCGCCAGTCCCCACGGCGATGCCGAAAGACGTCCCCAGAACGCGCAGCAGGCGACCGCCGTGCTCCGCTCCGTCTGAAATCACGGCCATTGCCCGCCCCTGGGTCCATTCGGCAGCAAAAATAAGCCTTGGGAAGAGACCGATGACAAGAGGGGGATAGGCATGACTGCGGGAATATCGCCCCATTGCGGACATTCGCGGCGCCTCATCAAGCGGTCATCAGCAGTCTCGCGGTGCTGGCATCGCTGATCTGCGTCGCGATTCATACCCGGCAGATCGAGCGGCTTAGCTTCGATCTGCGCTTCAAACGCATATGGGATTACCACCTTGCCTACTGCCAGGCAGGAATCGAGACCGACGCTTTCAATGTCGGTTTTGCCGGATGGACCGGCCTCAGCCGTAATAACGCCGTTTGAGAAATGCGCTGTTTCGGAGGGGCGCTGTGCCGCAGGTGCGGGCCATTACGCGGCAAGACCTTGCCAAAATGCCGTGGCGAGACCTGTGGCCCGCATATCTCCGGTCGTCGTGCGCCCCATCTTGTTCATCGCATACCCCAGGCTTACGCGCGCATCCATATCAATGATCGCGAGCGATCCGCCATAGCCGCCCCAGAAGAGCGTGTTCGGATTGGGCATAGGCAGAAATTCGCTCGGTAGGCCGAAGCCCATGCCGTACCGTGCGGGCACGCCCAGGGCGAGATCGGTGCCCTCTATCTGCAGTTCCAGCGCCCTACGACAGCCGGCCTCCGACATCAGCCGTTTGCCCTTTGCGACGCCGCCATTGGCGAGGAGGGCATGGACTTCCGCAATCGAGCGCGCATTGCCGTGGCCGCCGGCGGCAGGAATTTCAGCGGCACGCCAGGCGCGCGTGCGGGTGTCGAGCGGGTCGATGCCGGGATTGGTCGCCATGTTCTTGGCCAGTTCGCTTGCCGCGGTGTCTTCGATGCTGGAGCCCGCGGGCGGTGGGATGAGGTCGGCCACGCGCCCGTCCTCGCTCTCCGGCAGCCCAATATGAAAGTCGGCGCCCAACGGTTTTGCAATCTCTTCGCGGAACACCGTTCCGAGCGAGCGCCCGGTGATCCGCCGTACAACCTCGCCGACGAGAAAGCCCTGCGTGATCGCGTGGTAGCCGCAGGCCGTGCCCGGTTCCCAAAACGGGGCTTGCGCAGCGAGGAGCGCGGTGACCTTGTCCCAGTCATAGATATCTTCGCGGCGGATCGGTTCCTTCCAGCCCGACAGGCCGGCGGCATGGCTCATCACATGGCTGACCTTGATACGCTCTTTGCCGTTTGCCGCGAATTCGGGCCAGTAGCGCGCAACCGGCGCGTCGAAATCGAGGACCCCGCGATCGGCCAGCAACAGCGCTGTCAGCGCGGTCATGGTCTTGGTCGTGGAATAGACGTTGACGATGGTGTCCCGTTCCCAGGGCCGGGTCCTGGCCTCGTCGGCCCAACCGCCCCACAGGTCGGCCACCGTCTCGCCCTCGAGTGTGGCGCAGAACGAGGCACCTACATCCTCGCCACTGGCCAGATTGGCCTCGAACGCGGTCCGTATGCCCGCGAATCTGTCCTGTACGAATCCGTTTGCGTCCGTGCCTGCCATGCCCGTCTCCCCGATTGCTGTCCGGGACACACTAGCGAACCCGCTGGTCGCGTGCATCTGAAATGGAGTGAGGCGTTGCTCTGGAGCGGCGACAAGCCCGGTGCCGAGAAGCAATTCGCCTTCGCTGCCAAGCTCTGGCTGACCCCAGGCGAAAAGCGCCAGTTAGGCAGGGTTCAAGGCGTGGCGAAGGCGACCCGGCACTAACCGCCTAAATGTCCGCTAATGGCGCAAAGCGTTCGCCATGTCGGAACCCTGCGAAGCTGCCGCGGAACGCTGCAGATGGTTTCGCACTCCGAACATCAATAGAATGCTGTACCCTGTTTGCCGTCGACCAGGCCGCGCTGTCCGCAACTAAGTACCGTGTCCCCCTTAATTCACCTAATTTAAGAGTTGCCGCCGCGCGATGGAGGCAGCAAACTCCCGGCCATCTCCATCAAGGCCATGCCATCAAGGGAAGGAAACGCATGTTCTCGCATATCTTCGTGGGATC
>JAJZSR010000172.1 GCA_021849595.1 Pseudomonadota bacterium
CGGCGTGCTCAGCGTCGAGCCCCCGCGCATCCTGGCCTTCAGCGCCGCGCTTGCCGCCCTCCTGCTGGGCTATTTCCATTTGCGCGGCCTCGCGCTTTCGCCCGCCATCGCCGAGGCGCGCCTGCAAGCGCTGCAGGCGCGCATCCGCCCGCATTTCCTTTTCAACAGCCTGAATGCTGTGCTGTCCTTGGTGCGCGCCCAACCGCGCCGCGCCGAACGCGCCCTGGAGGATCTGGCCGAGCTGTTCCGTGCCCTCATGGCCGACAACCGCGACCTCGCTCCCCTGGCCGATGAAGTTCAACTTACGCGCGCCTATCTGGAACTGGAGCAGTTGCGCCTGGGTGAGCGGCTGCGCGTGGTCTGGCACATCGACAAAATGCCCCAGCACGCCCTGATCCCGCCGCTCATCCTGCAGCCGCTGGTGGAAAACGCGGTCTATCACGGCATCGAGCCGCACCGCAATGCGGGCGAAATCGCCATCCATATCTACCGCAGCCGCGACCAGGTGCACCTGCGGGTGACCAATCCCTATGCCCCGGAAGGCAGCCACCATCGCGGCAACAAGCTGGCCATGCAGAACATCCGCGAACGCCTGGCGCTGCATTTCGATCTCGATGCCACCCTCAAGTCCGAGCTGGTTGGGGCCGTATATCAGGTGCATATAAGTCTGCCCTATACCCGTGCCGCCCGCTCCGGTCAAAGTTCTGCTGGTCGATGACGAAGCCCCCGCCCGCACCCGCCTGCGGGAGGTGCTGGCCGACTGCGCCGCCAACCTGCCGCTCGAAATCCTGGGCGAGTCGGACAACGGCGTGGACGCCCTGCGCCAAGTGGAGGAAAAGCGCCCCGATGTCCTCCTGCTGGATATCCGCATGCCCGAGATGGACGGCATCGAGGTGGCCTTGCACTTGCGCCACCTGAGCCCCGCCACGGCCGTCATCTTCACCACCGCCTATGACAATTACGCCTCGCAGGCCTTCGAGGTGAACGCCGTGGACTATCTCATGAAGCCGGTGCGCGCCGAGCGGCTGGGTACCGCGCTGGCCAAGGCCCGGGTTTTGAGCCAGGCGGCCCTGGACGGCCTGCGACAGGCCCATCCGCGCGCGCGCAGCCATCTTTCCCTGAGCGAGAAGGGGCGCATGGTGCTGGTGCCCGTGGCGGACATCCTCTACCTCAAGGCCGAGGCCAAGTATGTGACGGTGAAGACCGCCGCGCGCGAGTACCTGATCGAGGATTCCCTGGTCAAGCTGGAGGCCGAGTTCGGCGACCGCTTCCTGCGCATCCACCGCAACTGCCTGGTGGCCAGGCACTGCATCCGCGAAATCGGCAAATCCGCCCATCCCGAAGAAAGCCACTACCTCAGGCTGGAAGGCGTGCCGGAAAGGCTCGCTGTCAGCCGGCGCCAATACTCCCTGCTGCGCGACCTTCTGCAATAGCTGTCGACACCCGCCTTTCGGCCGAAAGACGGTTGGCACGGCCCTCGCATATACTTTGCCTGTTTTCGCGCCGTTTTCGCTTGCCCATCATGCTCGACATCGTCATTCTCGCCGCCGGGCGCGGTACCCGCATGAAGTCCGATCTGCCCAAGGTGCTGCACCCGCTGGCCGGGCGCCCCTTGGCCGAGCACGTGGTGCGCACCGCCAAGGCGCTCGTGCCCGAGCACATCTTTCTGGTGTACGGCCACGGTGGAGACGCCGTGCCGCGCGCCCTGGCTGACGAGACTTTGACATTCGTCTTGCAGGCCGAACAGCTCGGCACCGGTCATGCCGTGCGCCAGGCCGCCCCTCAGCTGAGCCCTGGCGGCATCACGCTGGTGTTGTATGGCGACGTGCCCCTGACGCGGCGCGAAACTCTGGAAGAATTGCTCGCTGTGGCCCGCACCGGCGCCCTGGCGCTTTTGACCGTGGAGCTGGCCGACCCCACCGGCTACGGGCGCATCGTGCGCAAGGACGGGCGCGTGGCGCGCATTGTCGAGCAGAAGGACGCCGGCGCCGAAGAACTCGCCATCCGCGAAATCAATACCGGCATCCTGGCGCTGCCCACCGACCGTCTGACCGCTTGGCTCGACCGCCTCACCGACGACAACGCCCAGCGCGAGTATTACCTCACCGACATCGTCGCCCTCGCAGTGAATGACGGGGTGCCTGTCATCACCTGCCACCCCGCGCACACTTGGGAAATCCTGGGCGTAAACAGCCGCGCCCAGTTGGCCGAGCTGGAACGCACCCACCAGGGCAATCAGGCGGCGGCCCTTATGGAGGCGGGTGTCACGCTGCTCGATCCCGTGCGCTTCGACGTGCGCGGGGACTTAATCTGCGGCCAGGATGTCATCATCGACGTCAACTGCGTGTTCAGCGGCCGCGTGGAGCTGGGGGATGGCGTGAAAGTGGGCGCCAACTGCGTCTTGCAGGACGTGAGCGTGGCGGCCGGCGCAGAAATCCTTCCCTTCTGCCATTTGGAGGGCGCCCGCATCGGGCCCAATGCCCGCGTTGGCCCTTATGCCCGTCTGCGCCCGGGGGCCGTGCTGGAGGAAGACAGCCACGTGGGCAATTTCGTTGAAATCAAGAATGCCCGCCTGGGGAAGGGCGCCAAGGCCAACCATCTTTCTTATGTGGGCGACGCCAGCGTGGGCGCCCAGGTCAACATCGGCGCCGGCACCATCACCTGCAACTATGACGGCGCCAACAAACATCGTACCGTCATCGGCGACAATGCCTTCATCGGTTCCAACACTGCCCTGGTGGCACCGGTGGAGGTGGGGGCGGGCGCTACGATCGGCGCCGGCTCGGTCATCACCAAGGACGCCCCGGCCGGCGAGCTGACCCTGGCGCGCGCCAAGCAGGCCACCATCCCGGGCTGGCAGCGGCCGGTCAAACAGAAAAAGGAAAGCTGAACATGTGTGGCATTGTCGGGGCCGTGGCCCAGCGCAACGTCGTTCCCATCCTGCTGGAAGGCCTGCGACGCCTGGAATATCGCGGCTATGATTCGGCCGGCCTGGTCACCATCAACGACGGCCTGCGTCGCGTGCGCAGCGTGGGGCGCGTGGCCGGTCTGGCGGAGGCCGCTGCGGCCGAGCACATCCACGGCGAGCTGGGCATTGCCCACACCCGCTGGGCCACGCACGGAGCGCCCACCGAATTCAACGCGCATCCCCATGTGAGTGACGGTCTGGCGGTGGTGCACAACGGCATCATCGAAAACCACGAAACCTTGCGTGCGCGTCTGCAAGGCCTGGGTTACCGCTTCCAGTCCGAAACCGACACCGAAGTCATTGCCCATCTCATCGAGCACCACTACCGCGAAGGCCATGACCTGCTGGCCGCCACCCAGGCCGCGGTAGGGGAACTGGAAGGTGCCTATGCCATCGGCGTGGTGCACCGGGATGCCCCGCATCAGCTGGTATGCGCGCGCAAGGGCAGCCCACTGCTCATCGGCTTGGGCATCGAGGAAAACTTCATCGCCTCGGACGCCTCGGCCCTGCTGCCCGTGACCCAGCGCATGGTGTTCCTGGAGGAGGGAGACGTGGCCGACCTGGGCCTGATGGGATACGCCATTTACGACCGCAGCGGGCGCCGGGTGGAGCGCCCGGTGCACATGTCCGAGCTCACCGCCGACATGGCCGAGCTGGGCACCTACCGCCACTACATGCAGAAGGAAATCCACGAACAGCCGCGCGCGCTCACCGACACCCTGCAAGCCGCCCTGGTGCAAGGCAAGATCCAGCCCGAGCTGTTCGGCCCTGAGGCGCCGGCGCTGCTGGCCAGGGTCAAGGCGGTGACTTTCCTGGCCTGCGGCACCAGCTATCACGCTGCCAAAGTGGCCAGCTACTGGCTGGAAGACATCGCCGGCCTGCCCGCCCAGGCCGAGATCGCCAGCGAATACCGCTACCGCAACTCGGTGCCCAACGCCGACACGCTCATCGTCACCATCTCCCAGTCCGGCGAAACCGCTGACACCCTGGCGGCCTTAAACCATGCCAAAGCGCTGGGGCAGACCCTCACGCTGTCCATTTGCAACGTGCCGGAGTCCGGCCTGGTGCGCGCGTCGACCCTGCGCTTCCTCACCCGCGCCGGCCCGGAGATCGGCGTCGCCTCGACCAAGGCCTTCACCACCCAGCTGGCCGCGCTTTTTCTCCTCACCCTCACGCTCGCCAAGCTGCGCGGCCGGCTTGGGCCCGAGCAGGAGGCAGATTATCTCGACCAGATGCGCAAGCTGCCGCTGCGCGCCCAGCAGGTGCTGGCCCTGGAACCGCGCGTGGAAGCCTGGTCGCAGCGCTTCGCCCACAAGCACCACGCCCTCTTCCTCGGCCGCGGCGTGCATTACCCCATCGCCCTGGAAGGGGCGCTGAAGCTCAAGGAAATCTCCTACATTCACGCCGAAGCCTATCCCGCCGGCGAGCTCAAGCATGGTCCGCTCGCCCTGGTGGACAAGGACATGCCGGTGATCGCCATCGCCCCCAACGACCAGCTTCTGGAAAAGCTCAAATCCAACCTCCAGGAAGTGCGCGCGCGCGGCGGCGAGCTGTACGTCTTCGCCGACGGCGACGTGCACATCGAGGAATCCGAATTCGTCCACGTCATCAAGCTGCCCGGCGACCACGGCGGGGCGCTCTCACCCATCCTGCACACCCTGCCGCTGCAGCTCCTGGCCTACCACGCCGCCCTGCAAAAAGGCACCGATGTGGACAAGCCCAGGAACCTGGCAAAGTCCGTGACCGTGGAATAATC
>JAJZSR010000025.1 GCA_021849595.1 Pseudomonadota bacterium
ATCAGGTCGCGCTCGCTCATGCCGAACAGCGGCACATTGAGCGGGCAGGCTAGAATCTTGCCGCCCTCGCGGGTGAACATGAAGAACAGGTCCTCCACGGGCGGCAGGTCCATTTCGTCCATGCGCTTCAGCACCGCCTCGCCGACCTCGGGCAGGTCGGGCAGGCAGGCGAGCGCGCCGACTTTGTCCTTGTGCAGGGCGTTGACCCCGCGCGAACCGAAATACACCGTTACGTTCGCGCCTTCTCTGAGCAGGGACAATGCCGTCATCATGGCATTGAACACCTGACATAACTCATCGTGAAAGCACATGATGGAAACATTCTTGGCCGGCTTATTCATGGTCGTTCCTCCTCGGTGATGAAGTGCTAATGGGGCCTTGCAGGTTCGCCCGCCGCGATCAGCAGGGCGCCGTAGGGCAGACGGCCGGGCAACAGCGGCTCCAGCACCTGAGCGGCGGCGCCGCCGCCCGGCAGGAAGACGGCGCTGCGGATCGTGAGGTGGCGCACCGGCAGGCCGTCGAACAGGGCGTGCACTTCCGCCGCCGTGTGCCAGCGCGCGCCGGCATAGGCGCCGCGCCCGGCCTTCTGGCGGTACAGCAGACTGGCGCGGTTCAGCCAGCCCACGGCAAAGCGCCGGCGGGTGACGCGGACGATTTCGGCCAGCGGTGTGCGCTCATCGTCGATGAAACAAAGGGCCGCAATGGAAACGACATTGTCGAAGCTCGCCTGGGCAAAGGGCAGGTTTCGCGCATCCCCTTCCATCCAATCGATCGCGGGTCCGCTGTGGTGGCGCGCATAGTCGAGCCAGGCGGGGTTGGGGTCCAGGCCCGTTACGCGCAGGCCCATCGCGGCAAAGCGGCGCGTAAACCAGCCGGTGCCGCAGCCCACGTCGAGCAGGCCGCTCCCCGGCGCGGTCGCCAGCAGGCGCGCAGCCAGCGCGAACTCGGTTTCGCCTATCCAGCGCCCGCGTGGCGTGTCGTACCAGGCATCGTAAGCCGCAGCGTCCATCGACTAGGCGTGCAGCCGCCACCACGCGGCGATGAGCGCCTCCGCGGCGCGCGCAATCTCCTGGCTGTCCGAGGGCCGGCCCACCGACAGGCGCACCGCACCGGCGATGCGTTCGGCCGACAAGCCCATGGCGGCAAGCACCGGGCTGCCGCCGCCCCTGGCATGACAGGCGGAGCCGGTGGAAGCGGCCACGCCGGTGGCGGCTTCCAACAGTTGCCAGCCGGCCACCCCCGGAAACGAGACATTGAGGGTGTTGGGCAGGCGCGCGTCCTGCGGGCCGTTGAGCACGAGGCCGGGGATCGCTTCCGTGAGGCGCTGATGCAATTCGTCGCGCAGCGTGCGCAGCCGGGCGCCCTCCTCGTTAAGACCGTCTAGGGCCAGCCGCGCCGCTCTGCCCAGCCCGACGATCAGCGGCACGTTTTCGGTGCCGGGGCGCAAGCCACGCTCATGGCTGGCGCCCGCCATGATGGGCAGAAGTGGTGTGCTACCGCGCACATAGAGGGCTCCAACGCCCTTGGGGGCGTAGAACTTGTGTCCGGCCAGGGTCAGCAGGTCTACTTGCAGTTCTTCCACCGACAGTGGAATCTTGCTTGCCGACTGGGCCGCATCGCTGTGTAGCAGCACGCCGCGCGGCCGCGCGATTGTGGCGATTTCGGCCACCGGCTGCACGGCACCGGTTTCATTATTGGCGTGCATGATCGACACCAGGGCGGTGTCGGGGCGTAGGGCACGTGCAACGTCATCCGCGGCCACCCGTCCCGCGCCGTCCACCGGCAGGACGGTGACCTCCCAGCCTTCCTCGCGCAGGCGCATGCAGGGCTGCAGCACGGAGGGGTGCTCCACCGCGCTGGTGATGACATGGCGCTTGCTGCTACCCGATGCTCGGGCGCATCCCAGGATGGCGAGGTTGTTGGCCTCGGTGGCGCAGCCGGTGAAGATGATTTCCTCGGGGGCGGCTCCGATCAGGGCGGCGACTTCCCCACGCGCCGCCCCCACTGCGGCATGCGCCTGGCGGCCATAGACATGCGCCGAAGAGGGATTGCCGTAGTGCTCGCGCAGATAGGGCAGCATGGCATCTAAGACACGTGCATCCACCGGCGTGGTGGCGTTGTAATCGAGATAGATCGGCTGCTCGCTCATGCGCAGGGAGTGGCTTCAGAAGGTAACGACTTCGTCGGCCTCCGTCATCAATGCGCTCAAGGCCTTCATGGAGCTTTTCTGCACACCGGGGAGAAGATAGCCCTCGTCCCATCCCAGCTTGCGCAGGGTGGCGCCGCACACCTGCACTTCGAGGCCCGCATCGAGCAGTTCGTAGAAGAGCCCGCGGCAGGGATGGTCGGCAGCAAGCTGCGGGTCGATGAGCCTGGCGCCGTCTTCGACCAGAAACACGCGCACTTCCTTGTTGTCCGCCATCAAGGCGCCGGCCAGACGCAGCGCAGTCAGCGCGCGCTGGTCGGCAGCCAGGGGCGATGCGTGGAGTATCAGCAGAGTTTTACGCATCGACAGAAATCAGAGATTGTTCTTTATCAGGATATAGCTTGCTACCACGACCAGAAACCAGGCAAAGGCGCGCTTCAAGGCATCGTGGGACAGCCGATGCGACGCCCAGGTGCCGGCAAAGCTGCCCAGCAGGGTCATGCTGACGAAACCGCCCATGAGCGGCCACTCCACCGGCACCGCACCCAGATAGCCGTAAAAGCCTGCATAGGCGTTGACGGCGACGATGGCGAGCGACGTGCCGACGGCTTTCTTCATGGGCAGGCCGGAAAACAGCACTAGGGCCGGCACGATGAGAAAACCGCCGCCCACCCCGACCAGGCCGGTGAGCAATCCCACCCCCAGGCCGGCCAGCGCGATGTGGGCCGTGCAACTGGATACCCAGTCAGGGCATCCGCCCAGGGCGGCCGCGCCACCGCTCACTCCCAAGCCGGCAGGCGCGGCCGGCGCTTGGGCGGGCGCGCGCCTGAACATGCGCCAGGCCGCGGTGTACATGACCAGGGCGAAGAGCGTCAGCTGCCAGACTGCCGGCAGACGCACGCCCACGCGGGTGCCGACATAAGTGCCCATCACCCCGAACAGGGCGAATACGGCGGCTACCGGAAGATCGAGATTGCCGCGGCGGCCGTGGCTTACCGCCGCCAGGGTGGCAGTGATGCCCACGACGCCCAGGCTCATGGCCAGCGCCGATTTGGGCGCCACCCCCAGCAGGTAGATGAGCGCCGGCAGGGCGATGATGGAACCGCCGCTACCTAAAAGCCCCAGGACGAAGCCGGTGGCGAGGCCGGCGACGATGACGAGCATATCCATGATCGAATCCCCCGCTTAGAGTTTGTTCTGACCGCCCGCCGCTTTCCACCCTTCATAGCCGCCCTGTAGCACCTTGACGTTGTCCCAGCCCAAGAGGCGCAGGGAAAACACGGCTTGCGCGGACAGCGAGCCGGTGTTGCAGTACACCACCACCAGGCCGTCTCTGCGCACTTCCTGGCGCCGGGCGACGATCTGGCGCCATTCCACATTGAGCGCGCCGGGGATATGGCCCTGGGCATACTGCTCGGCATCGCGCGCATCGATGATCTGGATTTTTTTCCAGTCTTCCGCCGGGATCTGTTGCGGCAGGATGAGGCTGCTGCCGTATTCGGTGAATTCCAGGTATTCCTCCATGGCTTTGGCCGCGGCAGGGTTGTCAGCGGCAGCGGCCGGCAAGGACAGCGTCATGAAGGAAGCCAGCGCCAGGAACGCGACGATCTTTTTGTGCGGCAAGCGATACTCCTCGATGAATGGCCGGTCGAGCCGGGGGCCTCAATCCGTCGCCGGATTGAGGCGCGGATGGGTTTCCTCGGCGCGCAGCAGCATCCAGGCGCCGGACGCGAGCAGCACGGCGGCGGTGAACCAGAACGCCGCCTCCACGCCTTGGGCCAATTGCGCCACCACCCCCAGGGCGATGGCGCCCAGGGCATAGCCGGTGTCGCGCCAATAGCGGTATGCCCCCAGCGCAGAGCTGCGCCAGTTGGGGTGCGAGATGTCGGCCACGGCGGCGATGAGATTGGGATAGAGCAGCGCCATGCCCACCCCCATCACCGCTGCGGCGATTGCCCAGGCGGCCAGGCCGGAGACCAGCGTGACCGCGACGATGCCCGCGGCCAGCAGCCATAGGCCGGCGATGATGGGCGGCTTGCGGCCGATCTTGTCGGACAGCGGGCCGGTCCATAATTGCGAGGCGCCCCACACCAGGCCGTACACGCCCGTGATCCAGCCGATCTGCACCACCGTCAGGCCGCGGTGATGGAGGAACAGCGGAAACAGGACCCATAGCAGGGCATCGCCCACTTTGTTGGCGGTGCCGGCCTGGCACAGCGCAGAAAACGTCGGATGGCGGAAGGACACCAGCTTGAAGACCTCCCAGGTGCCGGGGTGATCGGGGAGACCCTTGGGAAAGCGCGGGCGCGGGCCCCGATGGCTGCCGTCGGCATGGCGCCGGCTTTCGGCTTTCGCCCAGGGTAGGGTTTCGCGCACGAACAGGAGCGCCGACAAAAAAGCCACGGCGATCACCGCCAGGGCAAACCACAGCAGCGCCGGCCGCGGGCCGTAGAGATGGCTCAGGTAGCCGGTGACCACGCCCGCTACGGCCACGGCGGCATAGCCGGCGAATTCGTTGACGCCGGTGGCGAAACCGCGCTGCTCGGCGTGGGTGATGTCGACCTTGCTGGTCACGGTCATGCTCCAGGCAAACCCTTGGTTGATGCCCAGGAACACATTGGCCGCCACCACCCAGCCCCAGGTCGGCGCGTAATAGATGAGGAAAGGAATGGGCAGCGCGGCGACCCAGCCCATCAGCAGCACGGTTTTGCGGCCGATGCGCTCGGACAGCCGCCCGGCGACGAAGTTGAGGATGCCTTTGACGAAACCAAAGGAGATGACAAAGGACATGAGGTAGAGGAACGAGGTCTTGGGCACGCCGAAATCCGTGCTCGCCACCACGGGCAGCACATTGCGCTCCATGCCGATGACCAGGCCGACGAAGAACACTTGGATCATCTGCTGGATAAATTGTCCGAGGTTGGCGCGGATGCCTTGCACATAGGCCAGTTCCGCTTGCGCTACGGTATTTATTTTCATGTGTATCTGTCGGTGGTGCGGGAGCCGCCCACGGAAAGCGGAACCCGCCCGGGGCTCCGCATTGCCATGGTCGGGCCGGGATTCCTGTCAGGCTCCGATGTTGGCGGCGACGATGCGATCCATTTCTGCCGGACGCGGGGGAATCTCGCCGGTCAGGTAGGCGACGAATTCTTCCTTGTCGCTGATGCGCAGCCCGGGGTTGAAACGCTTCTCGAAGCCGATGGTGGAAGACGGCTTGCCGGACAGCCCCGCCCCGCACACGCTGCCCGCCTGGTGGCCGGGGAAAATCTCGGTCGCATCCGGCAAGGTCAGGAGCTTGCCGTGCAGGCTGTCGAACAGGATGCCCGCCATGGCCTTCTCGCGCCCCGCCAGATCGGGACGCCCCACGCTGCCGACGAACAGGGTGTCGCCGGTCAGCACGAACCAGGGCTCGTCGCCGCGGCGCTTGTCGGTCACCAGCAGACAGGTGCTGTCCATGGTATGGCCCGGGGTGTGCAACACCTTCACGATCACGTTGCCGGCCTCGATCACGTCGTTGTCATGCAGGGCCTGGAAGGGATATTTGACCAGCGAGGCGTCGCTTTCGTGCAGGCAATAGCGCGCGCCGATCAAATCCGCCAGCTTGCGCCCGCCGGAATAATGGTCTGCGTGCACATGCGTGTCGATGACGTGGGTGAGCGTCACGTTGGCCTTCTTCGCCTCGTCGATGAACCATTGTTCGTCGCCGGCCACCACGTCCACCGCCACCGCCTTGCCCAGGCTGCCGCAGCCGAAGAAATACGAAAGCGACGACTCCTTGGTCGCCAGTTGTTTGAAAAACATGTGTTCCTCCGTGTGATGTATCGAACAACTTATAAATGCTTGTCGCCTCCACGCGTCAATCGTCTACCGCCAGCGGTAGGCCCTGCGCGCGCCATTCCGCCACGCCTGATTCCAGGCGCACCGCCCGGCGTCCTTTGCGGTTGAGCCATTCCACCGCCTCCTTGGCCATGAGGCAGAAGGGGCCGCGGCAATAAGCCACTACGGGCTTGTCGGCGGAAATTTCTTCGAGGCGGCTCTTGAGCTCCGCCAGCGGGATAGAGCGCGCATAAGGCAGATGCGCCGTCTCGTACTCGTCGGACGGTCGCACATCCAGTACCAGCACCTCGCCGCGCTTGGCCTGAGCCAACAGATCCTTGCCGTTCATGGCGGCAAGCTCCCCCGGGCGGGTGACCAGATCGCGCATCGCCGCTTGCAGTTCCAGCAGGCGTTCCTCGGCCAGGGCGCGCAGCATGACCCACAGATCGGCCACCTGGGCATCCACCACCCGATAAAAGATGTTTTTTCCTTCGCGCCGGCCCTCCACCAGGCGGGCAGCCTTCAGTTCCTTGAGATGGGCGCTGGTCAGCTTGACGCTGATGTCCGCGGCGGCCGCCAGTTCCTCGACCTTCTTTTCCCCCTGGCAAAGGATTTCGATGAGTTCCAGGCGCTTCGGGCTGGAAACCGCCTTGCCGATGCGGGCCACCTGTTCGTACAGGAGGTTTTTGACTTCGCGGCCGGGTTTCTTTGTCACTCTAATACTCCGTCTATCTAACGGTTATTAGAATATAAAAGAAAAACGCCCCCCGTCAAGCACAACAATGGCCGACCGGTTTCCCCGGCAGCGGCAGCGCGGTCATTGTCTCCGCCAAGACTGGCGTGCCCCCAGGGCATCGATAGAAGCCCGCAATACCAGGGCAGCGGATTTGAGGAATACCAGAGCGATCAAGCTGCCGACCAGGATGTCCGGCCAGCGCGAATTCAGACTATAGGACGCCGCCGCCGCGAACAGTACGCCGACGTTGGCAATGAGGTCGTTGCGGGAGCAAAGCCAGGTCGAACTCATGTTGAGGTTGTCGCCGCGATGGCGGTACAGCAGCGCAAAACACGCCAAGTTCGCGGCCAATGCCAGGCCTCCCACCACCCCCATGATTTGCGCCGCGGGCATCTGAGGCACCGCCACTTTGTAGGCCGCCTCACCCAGCACGCCCAGGCCGAAGGCCAGCATGAACACGCCCTTGAGGAGTGCAGCCCGCGCTTGCCAATGCGCCGGCCGGGGCAGGACGGAAAGACTGAAGCCGTAGACCAGCGCATCCCCCAGCATGTCCAGGGCATCGGCCAGCAGGGAAGTCGAGTGGGCCATCAGCCCGAACACGCCCTCCGTCAGAAACATGGCTGCATTGATGATGAGGACCGTCCACAACACGCGCCCCTGCCGTTCCCGCAGGGCGTTTATTTCGCAGGCCTTGTCTTCGCAGCAACCCGGCATGGTGTTCCCGTTATCGCCAGGAGTTCACACCACGTGAGCAGGCGCCAACGGGCAGCAATAGTTGTCCGCCACCCTTTCCACCTGGAGGGTGGCATGCCCGATGTGGAAGCGTTCGTTCAATTCGTGCACGGCCTGGGCGACCACGGCGTCCGCCCCGCCGTCGGCAGTAGTCACGAGATGGGCAGTCAGCGCCGTTTCCGTGGTGCTCATGCCCCAGATGTGCAGGTCGTGTACCTCGGCCACGTCGGGCAGGGATTCCAGGTAAGCGCGTATGGCGCCGAAGTCGATGCCGGGCGGCACGGCGTGCAGGCTCAGGCTGACGGCATCCGCGAGCAAACCCCAGGTGCTCCAGAGGATGGCGCCGATGATGAGCAGGCTCACCACTGGGTCCAGCCAAGCCCAGCCGGTTAGCATGATGCCCAGCCCCGCCAGCGCCACCCCGGCCGAAACCAGAGCATCGGCCGCCATGTGCAGGAAGGCCCCGCGGATATTGAGGTCGCGCTCGCGGCCCTTCATGAACATCAAGGCCGTGGCCGTATTGACCAGGATGCCGGCTGCGGCCACCCAGATGACGGTTTCGCTTGCGACTGTTTCCGGCCGGAACAGTCTTAATATGGCTTCCCACAGGATGGCGCCGGAAACCACCAGCAGGAGCATGGCGTTGGCCAGCGCCCCTAGGATGGAGCTGCTGCGCAGGCCGTAAGTAAAGCGGCCCGCGGGCCTGCGCTGTGCCAGCACGCTGGCGAGCCAGGCCAATCCCAGGGCCAGGACATCGCTCAGGTTGTGGCCGGCATCGGCGACCAGGGCCATGGAATTGGCCATCACGCCATAGACTACTTCAAGGCCGACGAAGGCGGTATTGAGGATGATGCCGACGGCGAAGGCACGTCCGTAGCCGGCCGGTGCATGGACGTGGTGCCCGTGACTGCGGGCGTGCTCATGATCGTGGTCATGATGCGCAGCGTGGTCGTGATCGCAGTGTTTGTGGTCATGTGCCATGGTGTAATTCCGTATGCATGGCCGGGCGCGCTGCCGGCGGTGGATTTTTGAGCAAAATGCACCGTATAGTTACTATAGAGTCAAGAACCCGATCCGCGAACGCATATGCCCCACCTGAAAATCGGCGAACTGGCGCGCCAATCAGGCTGCCAGGTTGTCACCATCCGCTATTACGAGCGCGAAGGCCTGTTTCCCGCGCCCGCGCGCAGCGCCGGAAATTTCCGCCTCTACGACCAAGCGCACATCGAACGCCTGCGCTTTATCCGCCACTGCCGCAGCCTGGACATGAACCTGGACGAGATCCGCACCCTGCTCAAGTTCCGGGACATGCCCTCGGCCGATTGCGGCGAGGTCAATGCTCTGCTGGACGAGCATATCCACCACGTCAGCGAGCGCATCGAGGAACTGACGCTCCTGCGCCGCCAATTGGAAACCTTGCGCAGCCAGTGTTCCACCACCGACAAGGCCGAACATTGCGGGATACTGAAGGGCTTGGCCGGCGGCACCCCGAGCCGGCGCCGCAAATCCGGCGGGCATGTGCGCAGCAGCCATTGAAGACGCATCTTCGGACGGCGCCGCCCCATGTTCGAACTGAAAACCATCGCTCTATTCTTCGTGACCGCGATCGCCGAAATCGTCGGCTGCTATCTTCCCTACCTCTGGCTCACGCAGGGCAGGAGCGCGTGGTTGCTGGTTCCGGCGGCCTTCAGTTTGGCAGCCTTCGCCTGGCTCTTGTCCCTGCATCCGACCGCCGCCGGCCGCGTTTACGCGGCTTACGGCGGGGTCTACATTTCCGTGGCCATCCTGTGGTTATGGGCGGTCGAAGGCATCACGCCCACGATCTGGGATTTGGTTGGTGCGAGTGTGGCCCTGGCGGGCATGGCCATCATCATGTTTGCGCCCAGAGGCGCGTGACGCTCAGCCGTTACCTTGCCGGCATGATGCGGTAGCGCGATGGGGCGCCATCGCGTCCGCTGCCTGCAGCGCGAACCGGCGCCATCGTCATCGATTCGTCAAGCGGGGCTGGTCGCGTCGAGCGCAGCCCTTTTTCCGCACGGCATGAGCCGGTTGATCCAGGTCATTGCGCCAGCCGCCGGGAAAGGTAAGGATGGATTGCCCGCCATCGCTCCTTCACCCATCGTTGGCGGGATTTTTGCCCTGGCCTGCGCGCCAGGGCCTTTTATTACTTTTATTAAGTGCGCGCATGCAGCAGTGCATAGGGAAAGATGCCGAAAACCTTCGCCAGCGGAATTCCAAAGCCCTCCCCAAGAGTTCCCGCCTCCAGCGTCTGCTCTGTCAGCACATCAGTCCACCGGCCGTATCGCCGATCGGGCAGCTCCACCCAGGTGTCGCCCCACGCCGCATGGCCGACAGGCAGGTGGCCAGGTTCGCCAATGAGCCCCCTCAGCAGCCGAGGCACCATGACCGCCAGCGCTTCGCCATCGGCCTGTCGCAAGAACGCGCACGCGTGGTCGGCGTACCGACCCTGGACCTGCAGCGGCAGATAGTTCCCGTCGCGGAACAACGATGCCAACTCGCGTCGCAGCGCCAGTGTCTTCCACGTCAGATAGAGCTTTATTCTGCCGTCCGGCAGCGCCTGGAGCAGGCTTTGCGCGCATCGCGCCGCGCCGCTTTCTGCATGCATGCGCTTGACCTCGCGCAGGGCCGCGCGCCGTGCCTCGTAGTTCACCGCTCGACGGTTGTCGGGATCGACCAGGCTGAAATTCCACAATTCGTTGCCCTGATAAATATCCGGCACCCCCGGCGAAGTGAGCTTCAGCATGAGCTGCGCGAGGCTGCTTAACGCACCCAGCCAGGCAATGCGTTCCTGGAACGGCAGAAAGTCGCGCAGGAAAGGATGGCGCGGCTGGGGCGAGAGCAGGGCGCGCAGAAAATTCAGCATCGCCGTTTCGTATTCCGTGTCCGGATTGAGCCAGGAGGTATGTGTTTTCGCTTCCCGGCTTGCCTTCACCATGTAGGTTTCCAGGCGCTCCCTAAGCTGCGCCAGGCCCTGGTCATCAGGCTTGTCGAACGGCCATACGCCAAGCAGGGTTTGGTACAGGAGATACTCTTCGTTGCGGCTCGGCGCCTGCTCCGTGCCCAGCCTGCGGCGCAGCGGCCGATTGAGCTTGTGCCAGCGCGTCAACGCGTTTTGCCACTCTTCCGGCATTTCGGACAGCACGCTGATGCGGGCGCGCATATCCTCCGACCGCTTGCTGTCGTGCGTGGAGCTGGCCAACAGGGCATGCGGCCAGCGTCGGGCGCGCTCCTGATTCGCGTGGTGGAATGCCGCCGGCGAGACGCCGAAGCTGCGCGGGTCATCGCCGACTTCATTCAGCGATACCAGGCGATTGTATTGGTAGAAGGTCGTGTCCTCGACTGCCTTTGCCATTACGGGGCCGCTGTACTGCTGGAATTTCATGGCAAACGCGCAGACCTCCGCGCGGAAATCCTCGCCTTTTTCCTCGCCGTGCCGCGTGAGCAGAACATCGCGTACGAAGTCGAAGATGCTGTTGTCCGGCGCCCCGCTGCGCTTTTTCGCGACGCTGACAGCCCAGTCCACATAGCGGACGTCGATCGGCGATGCCTCGCAATCCGCGACGTAGGTGCGGTACACGGGAAAGCTCGCCACCACGTCCGCAAGTGCCTTGCGCAGGCTGTTTCGGGTGAAGTCGCAGGTGCGGCGATCGCGCTTGGCGATGCGGGTCAACTGCGCCGCCAGGACATGCAGTTCGCCCGCGAGGCTGATCTCCATGATCAGGCGTTTGTTCGCACGCAGCAGCTCATCAAAATCCGGACGCTGCCGAACAAAGCGCTGGTAGGCGCGCGTCAAGGCGCCCTGGCCGCGGCCGTCAACGAAAAGTCCTCCACAGGCTGCGCTGAAGTCATATCCGGTGGTGCCGTGTACCGGCCAGGACTCCGGCAGATGCTCGTGGGCGGCGAGTATTTTTTCCACCACCAGGTACAAAGGTTTGGCGCTTGCCGGCACGCCCCCCGGGGAAGGCGCCAGGAGCCCCGCCGCCATGGCCTGCAAGCGTTCGAAATATTCCTTGGGCGCATACAGCCCGTCGGGATGGTCGATGCGCAGGCCGTTCGCATAGCCGCGCGCAAGCAGGGCCTTGATCAGGCGATGCGTGGCCTCGAACACCTCCGGGTTGTCCATGCGCAGGGCCGCAAGATCGTTGATATCGAAGAAGCGGCGGTAATTGATCTCATCCGCTGCCGCCCGCCAGAACGCAAGCCGGTACGCCTGGGCCTGCAGAAGCTCATGCAACAGGGAAAAGCTGGATTCGCCCGCGCCGGCGCCATTGAATGCCGCGATGTTTTCCTCGACAAACTGGGCGACGTCGGCATTGTTCGCATAGAGCGTCGCCAGTTGCCGCTTGTGGACTTCCTTGTCCCGGGCACGCTCGGCGACTGCCTCGACCGTCACATCGTCGCGGGCGGGCAGGTGTCCGAAGGCGGTAATCAGCGACTGGAATTCCAACAGGACCGCGTGCTCCGCTCCTAGGCGCGCCTCCAAGCGGTCCAGGCCGCGGCCGAGTATGCGCGGGTATTCGCGCGGGTCCACCGGGAAACGATGTTCGGCATAGCGTACGCTGAACGCGCCCTCCTCGGCGTCGAACACGAGCTGCAGCTCGCCCGCCTCGAGCACGGCGCCATAGTGCCCGCCCAGCACCGGCAGCAGGACCTGGCCCGCTGGCCCTTCGGCAATCGGCTGCCAGTCGATGTCGAAATAGCCGGCAAATCTTGAAGCCGGCCCGTTCTCCAGCACGTCCAGCCACCAGCCGTTGTCGGTGCCCATGATCCCCATGTGGTTGGGCACGATGTCCTGGATCTGTCCCATGCCGCGCCGCTTCAGCGCGGCGGCAAAACGGTCGACATCCTCGGCGTTCGCGATTTCCGGATTCAGGCTGGTATGGTCGGTGATGTCATAGCCATGGCGGCTGCCCCGCCGCGCCTTGAGGATGGGCGAGAGATAGCAGTGGCTGACGCCCAGGTCATCCAGATAGGGAAGCAGCGCCGTGGCGGCGCGCAAATTGAAGTCCCGATGCAGTTGCAGGCGGTAGGTGGCGCGCGGAATCCACGACTGCACCCCTTCCCCCACCGCGCCCTCGGCCGCTGCCCCCACCCCGACCACCGGGCGCTCGCGGCGCAGCGTCTGCAGGATGCCTTTCAGGTAGTCATTGCCGCTCCACTCTTCCAGATTGAGCGGCGCCCTGAGGCGCCAGCAGGGGTAGGCCGGCTCGGTGGTTCCGGGCAGGTTCGGCTGCTCGCGTGCGCCAAAAGCATCCTCCAAGGTCAACAGCAGCAGCCTGGATGGGGCACGGGCCAGGTAGGTATAGACGGCCGCCGCCAGGTCGGCCGTCATTTCCGGAAAGGCCACGGGCTGCAGGCGGCTGCCGGACGGCAAAACCCCGGCACCCTCCAGCGCCACAAGCAACTGCGCCCGATCTACTGAACGCAGCACCACCTGCTCGTTGCGCGCCGCGTCGTCCGGATAAAGCCGCAGCCGGTCGCGCAGCTCGATGTCCAGGCCATGCCAGTATCCCGCAAGGGTAGGCAGGTCGTGGGTCGTCACCGCGGCCATCGCGTTGCGCGGATAGGCTTCAGGCGGTTTCAGGCGCCCGTCGTCGTAGCGTTCGAAATAGAGCAGCCGGGTCGACAAGACTCCCATCGGCGCCAGCGCCTCGCGTACTTCATCCGGCACGGTGCCGAGATCTTCGCCGATTACCATGCAGCGATTGCGTTGGCTTTCCAGGGCAAGTATGCCCAGCAGATCGTCAAACGGGTAGGCGACATAGGCGCCGTCGGCCTGCGCGCCCCCGCGCGGCACCCAGAACAGGCGCCGCAGGCCCATCACGTGATCCAGGCGCAGGGCCCCGGCATCGCGCATGTTCGCGCGCAGCATTTCGATGAACGGTTCGTAAGCGGCCGCAGCAAGCCGATGGGGAATCCAGGGTGGCAGGCCCCAGTCCTGGCCGATGCGATTGATCTCGTCCGGCGGTGCACCGGTATAAGCGTCCATGGCATAGAGTTCTGGCCTGCTCCAGGTCGCGGCACCGTCTTCCGCGACGCCCACCGCAAGATCCAGCGCGATCCCCACACCCAAGCCCAGTTCCCAAGAGCGGGTGCCGGCGCCCGCCAACTGGGTGGTCGCCTGCCACTGCAGGTATTCGAAAAATTCGACGCGCTCGATGTGTGCCTCGCAAAAGGCCGCCACTTCCGGCGCGTGCCGGTCGCGATAGGGCTGCGGCCAGGCCGGCCAGCCCCAGACGCCGTCATCCGCGGCGCGGAAATGTTCCTGCAGCGCGTCGAACAGCGCCTGGTGGCGCAGGCTTTCCCCATGCTCGGCCTGAAAGGCGCGGAAGGCCTGTGCCCGATCGCTGCCCCGTTCCAGATGGTGCGTACGGAAGTGCTCGTACATACGCCCCAGCACGGCAATTTTCATCTCCGCCACAGCGCGATAGTCGACCTTGTCCTCGGCGCGGACAGCGCGCAGCCTGGCCTGAAACTTAGGTGTGCGCGCCATGGCCTGAGCTTGTGCACACTCACCGAAATCGGCAATCGCCTCGACGTCGAGATAGAGCACATTGAAATACGTGCGGCTGGAGGGCTATAGGGACTGACACGCTCAGGCACATTCGGAAACAGGGCGTGCAGCGGGTTCAACAGCACCGTGCTGGCACCTGACTCCGCGCAAAATTCCAGCATCCGACGCAAGTCGCCGAAGTCGCCTATTCCCCAGTTGCGTTCTGAGCGGACGCCGTAGAGCTGCGCCGCAAAGCCCCACACACGGCCGGTCCCCTGGACTGCCGGAGATTGATAGCAAGCGGCCGGCGCCACGATGAGCGACATCTCGCCTGCCAGGCCGTCCGGTCCCTCGATCCGAAGTCGGTGGTAGCCAGCTTCTATGGCCGGTTCAAGCACCAGCGCTCGACGAACGAACTCCTGGCCGTCCAGTTGGCAACGGCCGGCTTCTTCCAGGGTTGCCGGCACAACCTCACCTTCCTCCTCGGTGCCGGATTCGTGGCGCAACTGCCAGCGATAGACTCCACCGTCTTTGCCCACCGGCTGGGTAAGCATGATGCGGTAGGGCCGTTCCGGCTCGCGCACAATCTGCACCGGCGGCAGCACGCGCTGCCACTCGCTGCGCTCGACATCGCGCAAGGAGGTGGCAATCTCCTCTTCGCTGTTCGATGCCACGCCCATGGCCGCGAGGAATGCCTGCCGCGCCGCCCGGGAACTGACGCGCACGCGGCCCCAGACGTCCTCGTATTGGGGCAGGACGCCGTAGCGTGCGCACAATTCCTCAAACAGCGCGCTCATGCCGGCTTTCCAGAATCCAGGTGACTTCCCAGGGGCGAAGCAAACTCTCTTCGAGCGAGCCGGAAGTGCTGAAGAATGTCTCTCCAGGCGGCTTGGTTGCCGCCACCGCTTCCGCGGACAGGTTCGCCACGAGATGCAACGTCTTCCCATCGCCCAAGCGCCAGGCCGCGTGTAAGGCGCGGCGGGCGAGCACGGAGAACCGTCCCACATGGCCTGCCATCCCGCGCAGCCGCGGCACGATGAATTCCTGCCGCAAGCGAAGCAGCTCGCGGTAGTAGGCCAGCCAAGCCGCCTGTCCCGGCTCATCGAGCGATGCCCAGTCGAGTTTGCAGGCAAGAAAGGTCTGCTCCCGATTCGGATCGGGAATGGCCGCCTGCGGGGACAGGTCGTTGAAACGCCGAAACCTGCCGAACTCGCGCAGGCGCCCCTGCGTCACTGCCTCTTTGAATCCATCGCCGAAGTCGCTGAAGAACAGGAAAGGCGACCGCGCGAAAAATTCCTCGCCCATGAACAGCATCGGTATGCCGGGCGCCAGCAAATAGACCGCGGTAGCCGCGCGAACTGCGTCTGCCGAGGCCAGGTTGCCGATCCGCTCGCCGAAGGCGCGATTGCCCACTTGGTCGTGGGATTGGAGAAACGACACGAAGGCCAGGGGCGCGAGATGGGCGCTCGGCTGTCCGCGGCGGCTGCGGCCGCGATAGGCGGAAATCTCGCCCTGGTAGGCAAAGCCCTCCGCCAGGCAGCGCCCCAGATGATGGATGGGATCGTCCGCATAATCGGCGTAATAGCCGTCCGTCTCGCCCGTTAGCAGAACGTGCAGGGCATGGTGCAGGTCGTCGTTCCATTGCGCGACATAGTGATCGCCGTCCAGGTAGGCCGCCTCGTTGGCGTCGTTTTCGAGGATGAGGTGCACCTGCCGCTCCCGCCCCATGGCTGCGTGCACGCGCTCGGCCAGTTCGCTGAGTAGGTGGCGCGGCGAGGTATCCGCGATGGCGTGCACCGCATCCAGGCGGAGTCCGTCCAGGTGATATTCCTCCAGCCAGTACAGGGCATTGTGGATGAAGAATTCGCGCACCTCGCGGCTGCTGGGACCGGCAAAATTGATGGCATCGCCCCAGGGGGTGTGGTGGCGTGCCGTGAAGAACGGGCTGGCGTAGGCATGGAGGTAGTTTCCCTCCGGTCCGAAGTGGTTGTATACGACGTCCAGGAGGACCATCATGCCCCTCATGTGCGCCGCCTGGATGAGCGCCTTCAGTTGCTCGGGCCGGCCGTAACGACTGTCCGGGGCAAAGGGCAGGACGCCATCGTAGCCCCAGTTGCGCGCGCCGGGAAAATCCCCCACCGGCATCAGCTCGATCGCCGTCACGCCCAGCCCTGCGAGATAGTCCAGCCGCTCCCTCACGCCCTCGTAGGTCCCTTGCGGGGAAAAGGTGCCCACATGCAGTTCGTAGAGCACCGCTTCCTCCCACGGCCGCCCCTGCCAGGTACCGTCCTGCCAATCAAAGGCTGCGGGGTCGATTACCTCGCTCGCGCTGTGTACATCGTCGGGATTGAAGCGCGATGCTGGGTCCGGTACCCGCAGGCCGTCCTTCACTTCAAACCGATACCGCGTGCCCGCGCCGGCACCGGGAACAGTGTGTTCAAACCAGCCGGCGGCACAAGGAGCCATGGCAAGCGCCGTCTCGTCCGCACCGTCTTCGATCACCAGGGTCACGCGCTCGCAATCCGGCGCCCACAGGCGAAAGCGTGTCCCTGAAGGTAAGACCTGCGCCCCGAATGACATGCCGTGTCGTCGTTTCAAGATGGCCGCCTATCTTCTGCGCTGCAACACCTGAAGCAGCCGCCGCATGGCACTGCCCACCGATGGCGCATGCTGTTCAAGAGCATCCGCCACCCGGTCGATCCCTTTCTCCATGAGGAATAAGGTCAGCAGCGCGTCGACGGCGCGGGCCTGTTGCGGCAGCGAGGCGTGCCCGCTCATCGCCTTGCGGTAGCTCCCGAAAAACGCCTGCCGCGCTATCTCATTCCACTTGTCGGCATGCGGTTGCAGCGCGGCGCGCATATCCGTCGAACCGGACGCCACATGGTCGAGGGCGGTGGCGCTTGCGTCGGCGATGGACAGCAGCATGTCGGCTACGTCGCGCAGCACCGAGTGCCTGCGGCGGCGTTCCGACCACGGGCGGCCGGGCTCACCGCCATAGTTGCTGATCAAATAGTCATTCTTCACCACCCAGACCTGGGCCAGGTGGTAGTCCCCATGGTAACGCGTCTTCATGGAGTCCGGCTGCACCTCGGCCACCCGCACGATGCGCCGATAAAGCCTGGGGCGGAGCGCGGTCAGTTGATCGCCCATGGGCTGTACCAACTCCGGCAGGCGCGGCAGCTCGAGCGCCAGCAGCTCGTACATCGAATCCATCTTGTGCCGCACCAGATGGACCCAGTCGGCAAGGTCATCCATGCCGATCGGTTCGCCGCCGAAGGCACCGCCCGGGTCGTCGAGCGCCAAGGCACGATGAAATTGGGCCGTGCGTAGCCCGAGCTTGCGCATCGTCGCCAGAAAGGCCGTATGCCGACTCTCCGCCGGTTGCGCCGCATCGGTGCGGTACTGGTCCAAATAGCGTTCGAGATAGTCCAGCGTATGGTCCCAGGCGGTGCCCTGGTTTTCGGTGTAGCGCTCCAGTATCGCCCAGGTCGATGCCCGGCCTTCCGCACTCCGGTATTCCACCGCCCCCGCCAGTTGCGGGATGTGTTCGAACTTCGCAGTTTCGGTGAGGAAGCGCGATACCTCCAGTTCCGGGTGCGTGCCGTCGAGCAGCCAGCGGTAGCTCTTGAGCAGCAGCTTGTCGTCCAGGTTGACGCGCAACCGCCCCCGTTCCGAGAGGGTGCGCTGCAAGGGCTCACTTCCGGCCGGGCACGAGAAATCCGTACAGGCTCCGGTCGCGCGGCACTCCAGCGTTCCGGTGCCCAGCGCCAAGGTCTCGCCTCCTGCCATGGCCGATACCAACGCGAGGCAGAATGCGTCGTCCCAATAGGCGTCGAACAGGATGCCGGTGCGCGCATGGCGCCGCACGTTGGCCAGCGTGGCATGCGGCAGCGCGGCGGGCCGCCTGTCACCGCCACCCTCCCACTCCAGGGCAAGCGGCATGGCGTAGCGATGCGCTTCGCCGCCGGCCAGCGTGACACGAACGATGGCCAGCAGCCAGTTTCCCGATTCGGTGGGCCACTTGCCCATGCCGTCCAGATCGAAGCGTTCCACGCTCGCATCCCGATCCACGAACCAAGGCTGCAAACGGAAAAAATTGGGCAAAATCGCCCCTTCCAGTTGCTCGCGCGCCCGGCGCATCAGCAGTTGGTTTACGTCGCCTGCATCTGAGGCAGACGAGAATATCGTCTGCCAGCCGCCGTCGGCCAGCACCAGCACCGGCAATTCGGGGGGCAAGGGATGCTCCTCGTGCCAGGCCGGCGCTTCCACATCCGTCGCCAGGCGGAAGGCATAGAAGCCGTGTCCGCCGAGCGTGAGCAGATACGGCAGGTCGCCGACGGGGGGAAATTTGCTGCGCCCCATCAGTTCCACCGGCACCCGCCCCTTGAACGGAGCGAGGTCCAGTTCCACCGCCTGGGGGGCGCGCGACAGATTGGCCACGCACAGGATGGATTCGCCCTCGTACTCGCGCAAATAGGCCAGGATCTTGCGATTGCCCGGATGCAGGAAGCGCAGCGTGCCGCGGCCGAAGGTCTGGTGTTCCTTGCGCATGACGATGAGCCGGCGCATCCAGTTGAGCAGCGATGACGGATTGCGCTCCTGCGCTTCCACATTGACCGCACCGAACCCGTACACCGGGTCGTCGATGGGCCGCAGGTAAAGCTTGTCCGCTGCCGCGTCGGAAAACCCGCCGTTCAGGCGGCCGTGCCACTGCATGGGCGTGCGTACGCCGTTGCGGTCGCCCAGCAGATAGTTGTCGCCCATGCCGATCTCGTCGCCGTAATAAAGCACGGGCGATCCGGGCAGGGTCATCAGCAGCAGGTTCATGAGTTCGATGCGACGGCGGTCATTGTCGAGCAAGGGCGCCAGCCGGCGGCGGATACCCAGATTGAGGCGCGCGCGCGCGTCGAGGGCGTAGGTCTGGTACAAGTAGTCGCGCTCGCGGTCGGTCACCATTTCCAGCGTCAGCTCGTCATGGTTGCGCAGAAAAATCGCCCATTGGCAATTCGACGGGATATCCGGCGTCTGCTCCAGGATCTCGACGATGGGGTGGCGGTCTTCCTGGGCCATCGCCATGTACATGCGCGGCATCAGGGGGAAGTGGTAGGCCATGTGGCATTCGTCGCCGTCGGCGAAATATTCGCGCACGTCCTCCGGCCACTGGTTCGCCTCCGCCAGGAACATGCGGTTGAGGTAGTGACGGTCGAGTTCCGCGCGCATGCGCTTCACCACGGCGTGGGTCTCGGGCAGGTTCTCGTTGCTGGTGCCCTCGCGCTCGCATAGGTAGGGCACGCCATCCAGGCGCATGCCGTCCACGCCCGCATCGAACCAGAAGCGCATGACCTTCATCACCGCCTTGAAGACATGCTCGTTGGCAAAATTGAGGTCCGGCTGATGGGAGAAGAAGCGATGCCAATAATAGGCCTGGGCCTGCTCGTCCCATGCCCAATTGGATTTCTCGGTGTCGGTGAAGATGATCCTCGTGCCGGCATATTTGGTATCGGTGTCGCTCCACACGTAGTAATCGCGCTTGGCCGAGCCGGAAGGCGAGCGCCTGGCGATCTGGAACCAGGGATGCTGGTCCGAGGTATGGTTGACCACCAATTCCGTGATCACGCGGATGTTGCGGGCATGCGCTTCCGTGATCAGCCGGCGGAAATCGGCCATTTCGCCGAAGGCCGGGTGCACCTTGTGATAGTCCGAGATGTCGTAGCCGTCGTCGCACATGGGGGACTGGTAGAAGGGCAGTAGCCACAGCGCGTTCACGCCCAGCCCCTGCAAATAATCGAGCTTGGCAATCAAGCCCGGAAAGTCGCCCACGCCGTCGCCGTTGCTGTCGAAGAATGCCTTGACCAGCAACTCGTAGATGATTGCGTCCTTGTACCAGAGTGGATCATCTTCCGACATTGGTCTCGCCCCCGGTCGAAGCGCCGAGCATTGCAGCCCCACCGCATTCCGGCAGCGGGCCGATAGTTCATTTTTAGAATAAAAACAGCGACACGCCCTGCTAGCGCAACGCTGTCGGCCGACTATGCTTAGATCTGCCGCGCCGAGGCCCGCCGCAGGGTGCCGCCTAACGCGCACATCTCTCCCGTCCGGGAAACCCTTCCAGCAAGGAGGCAAAGCAAATGAAGTGGAGCTTGCAGGCATTCCTATCCGCGGCATTGCTGTTCCTGGCTGCCGCGAACCTGAGCCCCGCGTGGGCTGGGAACGACGAGGTCGCGCGGCTGGAGACGGCCACGGCGGTGCTGCGTGAAATCTCCAACATCCCAGAGCAGGGAATTCCGCCCGCCCTGCTGCACAACGCCCAGGGCATAGCCGTGATCCCCAATGTGGTGAAAGTCGGGTTCATCGTTGGCGGGCGCTTCGGAAGGGGCGTGCTGATCGTGCGCCGCAGCGACGGCACCTGGAGTGCGCCGGCCTTCGTCACCATCAAGGGCGGCAGCGTAGGGTGGCAGATCGGCGCCGAATCGACCGACGTGGTGTTGGTGTTCAAGACCAAGCGCAGCATCGAGGGGCTCATCCATGGCACCTTCACCCTGGGGGCGAGCGCATCCGTTGCCGCCGGCCCGGTCGGGCGGCAGGCTGCGGCGGCGACCAATGCGCAGCTCAAGGCGGAGATCTACTCCTATTCGCGCAGCCGCGGCCTGTTCGCCGGGGTAGCGTTGGATGGCTCCGCCATAGACATCGACAAGACCGCCGACACGGCCTTTTATGGCAAGCCCATCTCGGCGGCAGAGATTTTCCACGGCAAGAAGCTGCCTCTGCCCCCCGCCGCGGCCGAGTTCCGCAAGGAGGTCGAGCGCAGCGAGCACGGCGGATAACCGGCCGAGGATAGCCGGTCGGCCTGAGGTGGGAAGGCCGGCGGATGGCTCGGTCCGCCTTCCGGCGCGATACTCACCAACGATAGGCCGGCGCGCGACGGGCTATAAAAGATAAAGGGAACTGGGTCTGGAGGCATCATGGCGCATACAGGACAGCGTTACCTTATCGTGCTTGCGGTCGCGGCGGCCTGCGCGCTGCCCCTGGCAGGCTGTGTCGTGGCAGGTCCCGGCTATTACGGGTACGAGGTGGCGCCCTATGGGCCCCCGCCGCCTTATCACGAGGTGATCGGGGTGGCCCCCTACCCGGGCTATGTCTGGATCGGCGGCTACTGGAACTGGACCGATCACCATTATTACGCCTGGCGCCCGGGCCATTGGCAGGCTCCCCGCCCCGGCTACCGCTGGGTGCCCCACCATTGGGTGCAGCACGGCAATGAGTGGCGCGGCATGAGGGGGTACTGGCAGAGGCACTAGGCGCATGAGGTGGCGCGCCGCCGAAGCGCTCAAAGCTCACGACCGCGCTTCGCCGGTGCCCAAGTCGCCCAGAATTTCCCTGAATTGCTCCAGCGCCGCTTCCAGGTCTTCGACGATCTCCGCTGCAATCACCTCCGGCGCGGGCAGGTTGTCCGATTCGGACAGCGACTCGTCCTTCAGCCAGAAAATATCCAGGCTGGCCTTGTCGCGGTTGCTGAGTTCCTCGTAGCCGTAGGCGCGAAAGCGGCCATCTGGGTTGTCTTCCGACCAGTTCGCTTTCCGCTCATGGCGGTTCTCTGGGCGATAGCACTTCACGAATTCATCCAGGTCTTCGCGTTGCAAGGGGTTGGTCTTGAGCGTGAAATGCTTGTTGGTACGCAGGTCGTAGATCCAGAGCGTCCTGGTCCACGGGGTCTCGGAGGCGGGTTTCTTGTCGAAGAACAGCACGTTCGCCTTCACACCCTGGGCGTAGAACAGGCCGGTGGGCAGGCGCAGCAGGGTGTGGACGTCGCACTCTTGCAGCAATTTTCTGCGGATGGTTTCGCCGGCACCGCCTTCGAAGAGCACGTTGTCCGGCACGACCACGGCGGCGCGGCCGTTTTGTTTGAGCAGGGTTTTGACGTGCTGGACGAAGTTGAGCTGCTTGTTCGAGGTGGTGGTCCAGAAGTCGCCGCGCTCGACGATGCCGCGCTCTTTGCTGACCTTGCCCTCTTCTCCGACTATCGTCGTGCTGCTCTTCTTGCCGAAGGGCGGATTGGTGAGCACCAGATCGAAGCGGTTATCCCCGCCGGGGTCGGCGGCGAGCGAATCGCCCACCACGATGGGCTCGAAGTCCTGGCTGCCGATGCCGTGCAGCAGCATGTTCATGGCGCACAGCCTGGCGGTCGCCTGCACCAGCTCCCAGCCCTTGAAGGTTTTTTCCTTCAGCTTCCTGCGTTGATCCTTGGTGAGGCGCGGGTTGTGCCTCACCACATAGTCGTGCGCCGCGAGCAGAAAGCCGCCGGTGCCGCAGGCCGGATCTGACACGGTTTCGCCGGGCTTCGGGGCCATGACATCCACGATGGCCTGGATCAGCGGGCGCGGGGTGAAGTACTGCCCGGCGCCGGACTTGGTATCCTGGGCGTTCTTCTCCAGCAGGCCCTCGTAGGCATCGCCCTTCACGTCGGCGTTCATCAATACCCAGGCTTCCTTGTCGATGAGATCGACCACCAGCCGCCGCAGCTTGGCCGGGTCCTGGAATTTGTTCTGCGACTTGTTGAAGATCAGCCCCAGCAAGCCCTTCTGGTTACCCAGTGCCTCCAGGGTGTGACGGTAGTGGTCGAACAGATCGGCGCCGTCTTCCTTGATGAGGCTAGTCCAACTGTATTGCTCTGGAACCGGGCTCGGCTGGTTGTACGGCGCCTTGGTGCGCTCGTCGGACATCTTGAGGAACAGCAGATAGGTGAGCTGCTCGACGTAGTCGCCGTACGACATGCCGTCGTCACGCAGGACGTTGCAGTAGTTCCAGAGTTTTTGGACGATGTTGGCGGGACTCATGGCATTGCTCAATATTTTGTGTCGACGAGAAAGCCGGTACGACCCGGACAGGGGTACCCATTTTTGTCTTTATGTGGCTTCAATGCGGAATCATACGAATTCCGCGTGAATTTCTTTCCGCAGTATGTGCATTCATATACATACTTTGGGCCGCCATGCATGAGCGTGTGTCTGGTCGTTCGAGGACGGCTAATCTTGGATGAGTAATTTGTTGCAGCGCGGCTGGACACAGGTGGTGCAGAAATCACCCCACTGGGTGTCAGTTCGATCAGGTACCGCGGAATGAATGACTCCCGCCTCGCTTCGGCTCCCTGAATCCTATCAACTCGGTAGGATCGAGGTTCACCAGTCTCATGTTTCACGGCATACAAAAGCAGATTGCCGTCCTGGGTGCGCCGCAAGGAATAGGGCTCAATCAGCCGTCGAGTGCCCTTATAGGTCAAGTCCACGCAAAGTCGGTTTGCGGCGGCAAAGCGAATGATCTCAAAGGGTACGGCGGCGTGCCACGCATAGGACATGGATGGCGGCCGCCACGTTTCATCCATCGCGCCCACCCCGTGGGCCTGCACTTGAAGCGCTGGCTTGGCGATTCTTTCTGCTATGCCGTGCAACCAGTCAAAAACACCGGGAAGCTCCTGCCAGAATTGTTCGAATGCCGGCAACACTGGCAGTTGATGTGCCAGCATATTCCCCCATTCCGCTTCAAGTTCGGCCCGCGCCGGAGGGTTGTCGACTGTCTGCATCGTCGGAACTGCTATGCCCTTGAATGCGCACTTCTGCTCCAGCGTGCTGAACACCAATGATCGCTCAGGCCTGAGTTCATCATGGCGAAACAGATGGACCACGTCGTACAAGTCACGCGGCCGCTCGCGTTCCGCCAATGCACGAATCTTCTCGGCAAAAACTTCCTCGAAGGAATAACAGCGGACATGGATGCCATCTGCGGGCCTGTCGGAATAGGGATGGTGGACTTCTCTTGTTGCGGGTTCCAACACCAGCAACTCGTCGTCGGTTAAATCCAGCTTGATGCGTGGTGCATCCCCACGCCGTTGCATCGGGCCGCGATACCCGACTCTCCCCTCTGCCGAGGCATTGCCGCGCGGATTTTCATAAACTT
>JAJZSR010000173.1 GCA_021849595.1 Pseudomonadota bacterium
GGGTGCAAGTGGGACAGTTGGCCGCCCTGCGTGCCGCGCACGTATTCCAGCAATGCACCGGCAGCCGCGACGCCCAAGGGCAGGTCGGCCACCTCGAACGCGGCCAGATCGTGCGTGCCGAATTGTTCCGCAAGACGCCGTCCCGCCGCGGCGAAATCGAATTGCCAGGGCGGCAGAAAGCGTCGGGGCGCCGCTACCCATTCCAGTTCGAAGCCTTCGGGCAGCAGCAGTTCGCCGGGGGCGATGCGTGCCAGCAGGGCATGAAGATCCGGCAGGGCAACCTGAGCGGCGCGAAAGTCCCCCGAGGCAAGGTCCAGCCAGGCCGCGCCGCACGCTTCTCCCGCCGGGGCAATGGCCATGATCCAGACCGTGCGGCGCTCATCCAGAAGGCTGGCATCGGTGAGCGTGCCCGGCGTGAGGATACGGGTCACCTGGCGCTCCATCGGGCCCTTGGCGCTTGCGGCATCACCCACCTGCTCGGCGATGACGACGGATTCGCCGGCCCGCAGCAGCTTCGCCAGATACTGCTCGGCGGCATGGTAAGGGACGCCGGCCATGGGTATGGGCCGGCCCGCCGACTGCCCGCGCGTGGTCAGGGAAATGCCGAGCAGGCGTGCGGCTTTTTCCGCATCGTCATAGAACAGCTCGTAGAAATCGCCCATGCGGTAAAACAGCAAACGATCGGGATATCCGGCTTTGAGGCGCAGATACTGGGCCATCATGGGGGTGTGTTTTTCGGCCGACTGCTCCGTGACCTCCTGGTCGTTTTTGTCTTTAGGCATCAACAAACGGTCATCGGCTGGTTGCCTCGCTTGGGGGCGCAGTGTGGTGGGCATCGAGTAGCGCTCTCCTCGGCTTGGGCACAAAAGTCTAAAAGCCTACATTATCCAAAAGAAGACTGCCGGACGGGCCATCGGGCGGCATGCAATCGAGACATTTGGTGCTGGCCTGGACGACGTGGCACCGGCAGGCGGGAACACCTACGCACGAGCTGCAACGCCTGGGAGGATGGAGAACGGCGTTGATGGTGGAGCGGTATGCCATCTGCCCGGCGTGCGGCAGGACGAGGTAGATCATCCTGGCGCCGTAGCGGTGATGATGGTGCGCAAGTCCCACGATCTGCTCCCGCAGAGCCTCGGTGCGGTCGGGCTTGATGGGCAGGCCGGCGTCAGTCGGGACCATCTGAGAAGCTCGGCGGCTCGCCTCGACCGCGTGCTCGGTGGCTACGATCTGGCTACGGGGATCAGAAGTAAAACGGCCCGCATCGCTGCAGGCCGCTTGAATACTGGCTCCCCGAGCTGGGCTCGAACCAGCGACCTGCGGATTAACAGTCCGTCGCTCTACCGACTGAGCTATCGGGGAATGGACGCAGCCTGGAGGCTGCGTTGAGAAGGCGCAATTCTAGGCAGGCATGGCGGCTTGGTCAAGAGTGGCCGGCGTTTTCGTTGTTGTCGGTGGGCAGCGGGCCGGTGCGGGCCAGGCTTTCAAGAAAGCGGCGGTGCTCTTCCTCCCAGCGGCGGAAGGCGGCGATCAGGGTTTCCGCATCCCGGGTGAGCAGGGTGCCGCCCCCGCCCTTGCCCCCGGTGGCGCTTTCCACCAAGGGCCGGCCCCAGGCGTTGTTCATGGCATCGACGGCATCCCAGGCGGCCTTGTAGCTCATTTTCATGGCGCGGGCGGCCTGGGCGATGGAGCCGGTGGCGCGGATGCGTTCGAGCAGTTCAACGCGGCCGCGACCAAAAAAATTCCTGCCGTCGAGAGTCAGCCAGAGGCGGCCGTGCAAGCGCAGTTGGGGCATGGCGGCAGTCTATCAAATCATTGCCTGGGCTCGTTCTTGTTGCTAAGTTTCAGACATGGTTCAGATCACGCAGGGAGGTTGCCATGCGCCACGCCAAATTTCTTCTGGGGATGCTTCTGGGCTTGCTTTCCCTCGCGGTCCAGGCCGATGAGTTCAGCGTCGTCTTCAAAACGCATGGGGACTTCGCGGATGTGCGCAATGTGCTGGTGGCCAGCATCGAGGGTAAGGGGCTCAAGATCAACCACAGCAATTTGATCGGCGACATGCTGGAGCGCACGGGCCCGGCGGTGGGCCGCACCAACAAGATTTACGGCCAGGCCGAGCAGTTCGAGTTTTGCAGCGCGGACATTTCCCGCGCCATGATGGAGGCGGACCCGCACGCGATCGTCATGTGCCCCTACAGCATCGCGATCTACACTCTGCCGCAGGATCCCAAGACCATCTATCTCGCCTACCGCAAGCCGGGGCCGACCAACAACCCCAAGCTGAAAAGGGTGCTGGAGCGCGTGAATCAGCTTTTGACGGGTATTATTCAGGACACGATCAACTTCTGATTCGCCCGCCCGGCAAAACAATGACAACAATACGCGCTGTTTTCCCCTATGCTGCGGCAGCCGTGCGGGGGGGCGTCCGATGACGGGTGCCCTGGCGGTGGCGGCAGGCGCCGCCTTGGGGGCCTTGGCGCGCTGGTGGTTCGGCATGCTGTTCAATCCGATTTTCCCGGTGATTCCGCTGGGCACGCTCGCGGTCAATGTGCTGGGCGGCTACGGCATCGGCCTGGCGATCGCCTATTTCGCTGCCCATCCCGGCCTTGCGCCTGAGTATCGGCTGTTCGCCATCACCGGGTTTCTGGGAGGCTTCACCACCTTCTCCACGTTTTCCGCGGAAGTCATCACCAATTTTTCGCGAGGGCTGTGGGGCTGGGGCACCGCCCAGATCGGATTGCATCTGGCCGGCTCCCTGCTGGGCACGGTGGCGGGTTTGGCGACTTTGCGGGTGTTGAAATGAATCAGATATATCTGCGCCTCTATGTCAGCGAAGGCCAGCGCCATCACGGCAAGCCGGCCTATGAGTGGCTGCTCGACGAAGCCAAGAAGCTGGGGGTGGCCGGGGGGACAGTGTTCCGCGCCCTGGCGGGCTATGGGCGGCACCACACCCATCACGACGCCGGCTTTTTCGAACTCGCCGGGGACTTGCCGGTGATGGTGGAATTCTTCCTGCCGGTCGAGAAGGCAGACCGGCTCATCGCCCGTGTGCACGAGGAGAAGCTTGATCTCTTCTATGCACGCATCGCCTCGGAGACCGGCGTCACGGGTTCATGAGCGCGCCGGAACAGTTCGTCCTGTTCCTCGCCTCGTTCGCCGCCAACTGGTTTTCCGCCCTGTCCGGCGGCGGGGCGGGGCTGATCCAGTTCCCCATGCTGATTTTCCTGGGACTGCCCTTTGGCGTGGCGCTGGCCACCCACAAGGTGGCTACCGTCGCGCTGGGATTGGGGGCCACGCTGCGCCACCTGAAAGAATCGCACCTGGCGCGGCGCGAGTCGCTCGTCATTCTGGGGGCGGGGCTGCCGGGGGTGGTGTTGGGGGCTTCGTTCATTCTGAGGGTGCCGGCGCAGGCGGCCGAGTTCGCGCTGGGGGTGCTGACGCTTGGGTTGGGGCTGTATTCGGTGTTCCGCCCCGGCCTGGGCATGGAGCATGTGCCGCGCAATTGGCAGGGCGCAGGACTGGCACGCGGCGTGGCGGGCTTGTTCATCATCGGCTTCCTCAATGGTTCCATTACTTCGGGCACCGGGCTGTTCCTCACCCTTTGGCTGGTGCGGCATTTCGGCCTCGACTACAAGCGCGCGGTGGCTTATACGCTGGTGCTGTGCGGCCTGGCGTGGAATGGGGCGGGGGCGCTGGTGCTGGGCTACCTGGGGCACATCGCCTGGAGCTGGATGCCGGCTCTGCTGCTGGGTTCGCTCCTGGGCGGCTATGCCGGCAGCCATTGGGCCATCGTCAAGGGCAATGTCTGGATCAAGCGCTCGTTCGAGGTCATCACACTGGTCATCGGCGCCAAGCTCGCCTGGGACGGTTTGGCCGCGGCCCTGTAAACTTGCGCCTATGCCCAAGAGCGCGCCTGTTTATCTCGATCCCCTGCGTCTGTATCTTTCGCCCATGGCCTGGCTGTCGTTGCTGCACCGCGCCAGCGGCCTGCTGCTTGTCCTGGCCATCCCTTACGCGCTGTGGCTCTTGCAGCAAAGCCTGGACGGGCCGGCGGGCTATCGCGCGGTGGCGCAGCAATTGTCGGCGCCTGCCCTGAAACTTGCTTGCCTGCCCTGGATCTGGGCCTTGTGCCACCATTTTCTTGCCGGCTTGCGCCATTTGGGCATGGACGCCCACCGGGGCCTGCAGCTGGCCAACGCGCGGCGCGCAAGCTTGGGCGTGATGGCGGCCGCTGGGGTCTTGAGCGCAGCCATCCTCGGACTGTGGCTGGCATGAAGTTGCTGGGCGCGAGCGGCAGCGGTACCGGCCTGTGGCTCGTGCAGCGCTTCAGCGCCGTGATGCTGGCGGTGGGGACGCCCGTGGTGCTTGGGCTGGCAGCGTTCCATGCCGGCTATGCCGCCTGGCGGGCGTTGTTCGTTGCGCCCTGGGCCAAGGCCCTGTGGCTTGCCTATCTTGCGGCGCTGCTGGCGCACGCCTGGACGGGGCTCCATCACGTCATCCTCGATTACGTCCATCCCTACGGCGGCAAGCTGCTGGCCCATGCGCTGGCCGCGGCCGGGTTCACGGGCTGCTTTTTCTGGGCGGCCTACATCCTGTGGGGTGTAGTGTGAACCGCCGCCGCTTCGACGCCCTCATTGTCGGCGGCGGCGGGGCAGGGCTGCGCGCCGCCCTGGAACTGGCGCGCTCCGACTACA
>JAJZSR010000026.1:0-20806 GCA_021849595.1 Pseudomonadota bacterium
GCGAAAAGCGCGGGAATTTACCGGTCGCTCGACTCCGGGCCTATGCGCCGCGCCGCCGATGATAAGCATTAATTAATGAATGGCTGGGTTGAGCCAGCCCGGAGTCAACATGCGCTCGCGCCCCCCGTTTGTGGGCCAACCTTGCGTGTCGCTTCCGCCGGTTTGGGGCGGTCCCTTCCACGAATACGCCCACACCATGCCCCTGTGCAAATCTTCCGGCAACAATCTTCCCGCGGTGCAGAGTGCTGCATGCGCCCGTACCGGCGAATTTACCCAAAATTAGCGTTAATTACACATTAATGAGTTGATGCTAATTAAGTTAATTACCTTTTTAATCAATATGATATATCGTTATTAAATATAAATATAAAGATAAATATATTCTATAAAAGCGCCTCAGATGTCGCGGCATCATGAGCGCCCGGTGCACGGTCCGGCGGCAACGCGCATGGGTCGGGCACGCGTCCAAAGCGCAGGGCGAGGCCGGATTCCAGAGGTTTGCCTGAAGGTTTTCGGCGTTTTTACAAGGATGTCGGCGTGGCTCCCCCGACGCGGGTCTTGTCCGCGGCGCGCGGGACATGGCGGCAGGCGGCGGATGCCGATGGCGCGGACTGGGCGCGCGGTTGCGTGAGTACGGAGGAATCAACAAACATGATGAAGAAAATCTGGGGCGGCGGCTGGCGCTTCCTGGCGCTGCTGTCGACCGTATTGCTGGGCGGTTGTTCGTCACGGGATTTCTGGCTGTTCGACGCCAAGGGGGTGATCTCGCAGACCCAGGTGCACTACATGGTGATCGACGTCGTGGTGATGCTCGTCATCATCATTCCTACGGCACTGCTGATCATGTGGGCGATGTGGCGCTACCGCAAATCCGCCGGCGCGACCTACGCCCCGCACTGGTCGCATTCCAACGCCATCGAGGCGATCGTCTGGGGCGTCCCCATCCTCACCGTGGCGGTGCTCTCGTATTACTCGGTCGAGGCGATCTACCAGGTCAATCCCTACAAGCCCACGGTGCTGGCGCGCGCCGAGGCGGCACCGGCGCCGCGTCCGCTGGAGATCGATGTGATCGCAACCGATTGGCGCTGGGTGTTCATCTATCCGGCGCAGCACATCATGTCGGTGGGCAGGCTGGTGATACCCGTGGACACGCCGGTCAAATTCCGCCTGACTTCCACATCGGTGACCAACGACTTCTACATTCCGCAACTGGTGGGCATGATCGACGTCATGCCGGGCATGCGCGTCAAGCAGGCGCTCATGGCCAGCCATGTAGGCACTTATGAGGGATTTTCCGCCGACTACAGCGGCGCGGGATTCTCCTGGATGAATTTCCAGACCGACGCCGTGCCTTCCGCGCAATTCCAGCAATGGACGAAGCAAGCCCAACAGGCGCCCCAGCACATGGATTACGCGCAGTTCGACCTGTTTGCCAAGCCTGACATCAGCGTCAGCGGCAAGCCGGAATATTTTTCCGATGTCGAACCGGGGATCTTCGACCACGTCGTCGGCGAAGTGATGAACGGCAAGGTCTGGCCCACGCCCATGGGCATGACGGAAAACATGGTGAAGTACCTGCAGAAGCAGCGTGCCAGCCAAGCACAGATGCAAGGAGAACTTTGATGCTGGTGAACCTGCAAGGGCCGTGGAGCCCGCTACTGGGACGGCTGGCGGTATCGCAGATTCCCTACGAGAACCCCATCCTGGTCGGCACCTTTGTACTGGTGGTCGCCCTGGGTATGGCAATCCTGGGGGCGGTCACTTATTACGGCAAATGGGGCTATCTGTGGCGCGAGTGGCTGACCACGGTGGACCACAAGAAGATCGGCATCATGTACATCCTGGTCGGCCTGGTGATGCTGCTGCGCGGCTTCGTCGATGCGGCCATGATACGCAGCCAGCAGGCCATGGCGGTGGGCCCGGATTCGGCCGGCTACCTCGGGGCGCTGCACGGTTATCTGACGCCGTTCCACTTTGGCCAGATCTATACGGCTCACGGCGTCATCATGATCCTGTTCGCTGCTACGCCCATCCTGGTGGGCATCATGAACATCATCGTGCCGTTGCAAGTCGGTGCGCGCGACATGGCCTATCCATACCTCAATGCCGTGGGCTTGTGGCTCACTACGGCCGGCGCGGCGCTGGTCATGACGGCTTTGTTCATAGGCGATTTCGCGCACGCCGGCTGGTTCGGCAACCTGCCCCTGAACGAACTGCCCTACAGCCCGGGCGTGGGCGTGGATTACTGGATCTGGGCGTTCCAGTTGAGCAGTGTGGGCACCACCCTGGGCGGTATCAACCTCATCGCCACCATCGTGAAAATGCGTGCCCCGGGGATGACCTGGATGCGGCTGCCCATGTTCACCTGGGCGTCGCTGAGTGCCAATATCATTTCCCTGACCTCGTTCCCGGTGCTCACCGTGAGCCTTGCGCTGTTGAGCTTGGACCGTTACCTGGGCACGCATTTCTACACGGCCGGCATGGGCGGCAACCTCATGCTTTATAACGACCTATTCTGGATCTGGGGCCATCCGGAAGTGTATTTCGTGATCCTTCCGGCCTTCGGCATGCTGTCGGAAATCATTCCGGTGTTCTCGGAAAAAACGCTGTTCGGCTATACCGGCATGGTGCTGGCGTCCTTTGGCATCGCGGGCGTTTCCTGGGGGGTGTGGCTGCACCATTTCTTCACCATGGGCTCGGCGCCGGATGTCAACGCCTTTTACAGCGTCAGCACCATGCTGGTGGGAATACCGACCGGCGTGAAGGTGTTCAACTGGCTGTTCACCATGTACCGGGGCCGGCTGCGCTTCGAGCTGCCCATGATCTGGGCCTGCGCCGCCCTGTTCTTCCTGCTGGTGGGGGGCATGACGGGCATGATGAACGCCTTCACGACCAACGACTATATGGTGCACAACAGCGTATTCGTGGTGGCGCACTTCCACCTCATGCTGCTGCTCATCGTTTACGCCATTTTCGGCGCGGTGAACTTCTGGTTCCCCAAGGTATTCGGCTTCAAGCTCAATGAGCGCTGGGGCAAGTGGTTCTTCTGGCTGTTCACCGCCGGCACTGCGACTGTCTTCATTCCCATGTTCACGCTGGGCTTCATGGGCATGACGCGGCGCTTAGACTACATCCCCTACGCGCAGTGGCAGCCTCTGCTTGACGCCGAGATGGCGGGTATCGTCCTGTACAGCCTGTCCGCGGTGTATCTGGTGGCGCAGCTTTATGTCAGCCTGCGCGACCGCGCGCTCAATCGCGTCGGCGCCGACGCGTGGGGCACCAGCAGAAGCCTGGAATGGGCCACCCCGTCGCCGGTGCCTTTCTACAACTTCGCTTACATCCCGCACGTCAATGCTCGGGACGAATGGGCGTGGCGCAAGGAGAACGGTATTGCGCAGTTGCGCCACGACCGTTACGAGGGCATACACATGCCCAAGAATACCGGCGTTCCCTTGGTACTGGGCGCACTTTCCCTGGTACTGGCGTTCGCGCTGGTGTGGCGCATGTGGTGGCTGGCCGCCTTGTGCCTGGCGGGGATCGTGATCCTGGTCATCATGCGTTCCTTCGCCAAGGACACGGACTATATCGTCTCGCCCGAGGAGGTGAAGCGCGTCGAGGATGCCCTGTGGGCGGGAACCCACGCGCGTGGCACCGAAGCGGAAGGCGGCCGGGGCAGAGGGGCTGTCGGGGGTGGGCTGTCCCCGGCGCACTCGCCCTCGGCGCCCAAATAACCCGCGGCCCGCTTAACCGGCAAGCATCTCGCATCAATAAAACGGAGTGGCATCAATGAGCGCATCTGCCAGCGAAATAATCGATCCCGCCAAAGTCCATCTGTGGGATCGGGGCCATCATGGCCATGACGTCATCGGCACCCGAACCTTCGGCTTCTGGCTCTATATGTTGAGCGACGCCATGATTTATGCGGCGCTGTTCGCGTCCTACGGCGTGCTAAGCCACGTCATGAACATGGCCGGCGGGCCGATGCCGGGCGATGTCATCCGGCCCGGCTACGCCTTCGGGGAAACCCTGGCCTTGTTCACCAGCGTGCTCGCCTACGGCTACGCGATGGCCGCCCTGCGCCAGGGGCGCGCCGGCGGCGTGGCGGGCGGCCTGCTGGGCGCCATGATTTTCGGGGCGGTCTTCCTGGGCCTGGTGGGCAAGGACATCGGCGACTTGTTCGCGCAAGGCATCACCCCCGAGCGCAGCGGCTATCTGTCCATATTCTTCACCCTGGTCATCTACCACGCGCTGCATATCGTGGTCGGCCTGCTCTGGATGCTGGTCATGCTGGTGCAGCTGGTGCGCGAAGGTTTCACCGGCAATGTCGTTTATCGCCTCGTCAACCTCAAGCTGTTCTGGCATTTCCAGGCGGTGGTGTGGGTTTTCGTCTTCGTCTTTGTCTATCTGCAGGGAGTGATTGCATGACGCACGGTGCAGACAATCCGCTGGAGCACCCGGAAGTCCAACTGGCCAACGGCCGCAGCTATCTGCTGGTGTATCTGTTTTCCTGCGCGCTCCTCGGCGCCGCCACCTGGCTGGTCACCAGGCAGGCCATGACGCCGATCGGACTGTTCCTCCTGACCACGGCCCTGGCCGGCGTGGTCGTGGTTGCGCAGGGCGTCTTCCTGCTGCACATGGAGTTTTCCGAAACCCAGCGCTGGCACACCGTCTCCCTGGTGCTGTTCATACCCTTGTTCATCCTGACCATTGGTCTGTCGGCCTGGATGTTCCATGGGCTGTATCGCCGCACCATGCTCATGCCGGAGATGCCGGCGCCGGCCGCAGCCGCTCCCGCTGCTGCGGGGATGCCATCCATGCCCGCCATGCCCGGGATGCAGCGCTGATGTCTGGAAACATGGAGTTGAAGGTCGCCCTCCCGGGCGAGGTCCAGGCCGCGTCGCGAGACGCCGTCGAGGGCGAGATGAACTCGGCCGTCAGGCTGATCGGCGTGATCATGGCCGGTCTGGTCGCCATGGCGGTGCTGCTGGGCACTTGGCGCGCCCTGGCAGGGCCACAGGTCGGCAAGACCGCCGTGGTGGATGGCCTCTACCTGGCCCAGACCCTGCTCGCCAGCACGCTCATTCTGCTGGGCAGCACGGTCGAAGGCTACGGTTACGGTCTGTCGCTGGGCACCCGTTGGCCTTACACGCGCAATATCCTGTTGCTGATGCTGCGCGGCGATCCCGAGGCGGCGCATCGCGTCGTGGCGACGCTGGTCGGCCTGGTGGCACTCGCCCTGGCCATCCTGGCGCCCGGTTGGGCGACCTACAGCGGCCTCGGCCTGGTCATCGCCACGGCTCTGTTCGGCATGGGCACGTTGTACGTACTTGCCGGCCGGGCGCCGGCTCTGGTGCACGGCACGCATGGGCTGCTGGCGTATGGCGTGCTGCTGGTCTATCTCGCCGGGCTGGCCTTTCCGACCATGAACTGCTGGACTTATCTGCGCGTGACTTCGGCCCTGCATCCTCTGCTGCTGACCGTATTCCTCGGCGGCATGACCACCGGGCAGCGCGGCTTCGGCCAGCCCATCGGTGCGTTTTACCGGCCCCGGCGCACGGCCCACTGGATGGTGGTGTGCCATGTGGTGGCGGCGCTGTCCGTGGTGGCGACGCTGGGCTGGCTCATGCCGGCCTATCCCGTGGCGTTTTATATCGCGCTGGCGCAGATCTCGGTCGGCTTCCTGCTCTTTCAGGCCGTGAATCTGGCGCCCAAAAATCCCGGCGCAATCGTGCCTTTCCACCAGTTCGCGGTGCTGCTCATCACTTATGCCATTGTGCTGCAGTGGCATTGATGAGCGGATACAGGCACGGGGAATTGATCGCATGAGCGCTCAGTCATGCTGAAATTCGAGGCTTTGGGCGATGGCCAAGCGCTCTTGCGCGGCGGGCGCCCGCGGGTGGGCTGGCTTGGCGACTTGCTGGAACTGGCCAAGGCCCGCGTGGTGTCCATGCTGGTGTTCACAGCCGCGGTAGGCGAGGTGCTGGCGCCGGGCGCGTTGCAGCACTGGCAGGCCGCCGCAGCCGGATTGCTCGGCGTTGCCTTGGCCGGCGGTGCGGGCGGGGTGCTCAACCAGATCGTGGAGCCGGGGCTGGATCTGCACATGGCGCGCACCCAGAAGCGTCCTCTGGTCGCGGGCCGCATCTCCCGGGGCGGCGCCGTACTGTACGCCGCCGCCCTGCTGCTGGCGGCCGTGGCCGTGCTTGCCTGCGGCACCAATCGCCTGACTTTGGCGCTGACCCTGGCGGGGACGGTGGGCTACGGGGTTTTTTACACTCTGTATCTGAAACCCAATACGCCGTGGAACATCGTCTGGGGCGGTCTGGCGGGAGCCTTGCCGCCGCTCATCGGCTGGACTGCCGTCACGGGCCGCATCGACGCTTTGCCGCTATCCCTTTTGTTGCTGATTTTCGTCTGGACGCCGGCGCATTTTTGGCCGCTGGCCATCCATTGCCGGGAGGATTACGCCCGGGCCTGCATCCCCATGCTGCCGGTGACCCACGGCGTGGAGCGCACGCGCCGCGAGGTGCTTCGTTATGCCTTGGCGACCTGGATGGTCAGTCTGATCCCGGCTTTGCTCACGGGCGATCTTATTTATGGCGGCATCGCCTGGGTCGCTGGTGCGTGGTATGCCGGGATGGCCAGGCATCTCAGGCGGCTGCCTATCGGGCCGGAAATGGACCGCTACGCACGCCGTGTATTTCTTGCCTCCATCTCCTATCTCATGCTGCTGTTTGCCGCTCTGCTGATGGGCACCGTGGCCCGGCGGTTCAATCTGGCGTGAACGCCGGGCCGGACCCGGATGCGTGAGAGGAGGACGATGCCAAGACCAGCCGGAAATCGATCGGAACCTTGATCCTCTCCAAAACCAGCCAATATGCCATCCAGGCCATGATATATCTGGCCGGCAGGCCGGGGCGCATGGCCTTGAATCAGGAAATCGCGCAGCGGCTTGATCTGCCGGGATCCGCTCTGGCGAAGATACTCATGGGCTTGGCCAATGCCCGTCTGATCGAATCCTTTCGCGGGCGCCTGGGGGGATTCTGTCTGCGTCCGGAGGGTTTGAATACGACGCTGATGGACATCCTGTTGCTGACCGAGGGCCCACGCTTCGCGCGGCGCTGCCTGCTGGGCTTGGAGGAATTCTACGGCGATGCCCAGTGTCCTTTGCGTCTGCGCTGGTCGAACATCAGCAAAGACTTCATGGAACTGCTGGAACAGACGACTTTGGCCCAATTGGCGCGGACGGTGAAGTTCGAAGGCCCAGGCGGTTCCTGATTACGCCACCCGGTTACCGCGCGCAGGCTATTTGCTCAGCTTGCGGATGGTAGACTGGATTTCCAGTATGGCCTTCTCGATTTCCTCGTCGGAGATGTTCTGGTAGGGCTGATCGGTGCGCGGATTGTTGATCAGCGTGGTGTAGCCGTGCTCCGGCAGCGACAAAGTGGAAATCGCCTCCACGCCGGGATGGCGCGGCTCGCCCCAGGTCATCGCCACCAGGCTCAGGTTGTCGCCCGATTCGCCGCCGCGGAACTCGGCGTGGTCCATCAGATGGCGCACGGCGTCCTCCAGGTCGTAGGCGTGCAGGATGGCGCTGATTTCCTGCAGGCCGAGCGAGGCCCAGACGCCGTCCGTACACAGCAGAAAGGTGTCGGTGTCGCGGATCGCCTGCGGTACGGACAATTCGATCTCGGGCACGATGTAGCCGCCCAGGCAGTTGCTGACCTTGTTGCGGTCGGGATGATGGAGGGCCTCTTCCTCGTCTATCAGGCCGTCGCGGATCATGCGGGCAACCGCAGTGTGGTCTTCCGTGCGCGCCTTGAGTTGGCCGCCGGAAAAATAATACAGCCGCGAATCGCCCACATGTGCCCAGTAGGCCGTGTTGTCCTGGATCAGGGCGGCGACGCAGGTGGTGTGGGGAATCTCCAGCAGGTTGTGCTCCACGGCGTAGTCGTTGATGGCGAAGTGGGCCTGCTCTATGGTTTTGGCCAGAAAGTCGCGCGGCTCGGCCAAGCGCGGCTTGGCCTGTTGCTGGAAATGGCTGGTCAGGGTCTGCACACAGAGTTGCGCGGCGATCTCGCCGTGCATATGGCCGCCCATGCCGTCCGCGACCGCCATGAGCAAGGTGTCCCGACTGTAGGAATAGGCCACCCGATCCTGGTTGCTTTTGCGGCCGCCCTGGCGCGAGGCCTGATAGATGGTGAATTTCATCGCACCATTGTAGCCTTAGAATAATTCCCGGTTCAGGGTGCGCCGCAGATTGCTGAATATCGAGCGTCGCCGGGGCGAAAGCGCGCTGTTGTCCATGAGGATTTTCTGCAGGGTGAACACGCTTTGCGGGCGTTCCATGTAATTGAGGCGCAGGCACCAGTCCACGGTTTCCAGGAGCTGATCGGAATACTGCCCGGCCCAGGTTTCGCACGCCGGCGCCAGCTTGTCATTCAGCATGCGGGCATCCGCCGCCTGGGGCGGGAAACCGGCCAGACAGGCGTAAATGCTGGCGCCCACGCTGTAGATGTCGGTCCAGGGCCCCAGGCGCTCGCGGTTGTGGTACTGCTCCGGCGCCGCGAAGCCGGGAGTGTACATCGGCTGCAGGCGGCTCTCTTCCTGGGTCAGGGTTTGCCGGGCGGCGCCGAAGTCGATGAGCACGGGGCTGCCGTCCAGGCGGATGTAGATGTTGGAGGGCTTGACGTCCAGATGCAGCAGCTTGTGTGCGTGCACCTCGCGCAGGCCGTTGAGCAGTTGGGCGAATACCCGGCGCATGAAGCCCTCGCGGATTTCCCCCCGATTGGCCTGGATATGCTGCTGCAGGGTCTTGCCGCGCTCGAAGCGCATGACCATGTACACCGTTTCGTTGGCGCGGAAAAAATTCAGCACCCGCACCACGTTGTTGTGGTTGATGCCCGCGAGCGCCCGGCCTTCCTCGAAGAAGCACTTAAGGCCATGGCGGAAGATGGACTGATTGTCCGTCGAACTGGCCTGCACCAGCACCGATCCCTCGGGACGCAGCACCAGGGCGCCGGGTAGATATTCCTTGATGGCGACCGAGTTGTTGTCGGCGTCCTTGGCCAGGTACACCATGCTGAAGCCGCCGCCGCCGATTTTGCGCACGATGGTATATTCCTTCAGCCGGTACCCATTGGGTAAAGCCTGATTGGGTTGCGTTGCCATGGATTATCGGATCGGCGCAAAAGCGCCGGGCATGCTGGATGGGGGTTGCGCAGATGGCGAACTGCCCGGAAACGGGTCGCCGGAGAGCGTGTACAACATTTGAATGTCGCCTCTATAACCTCTGTTATGCTTAATAGGCAGTCCGCTCTGAGGCTGCCTCGCCCGTTTTTTCGACATAACGCCGCACGATGATCCACAGCATGACGGGGTTCGCCGCCCGTTCCCTGCCTCTGACCCCCGCCAATCTGGCGCTGGAGTTCCGTTCCGTCAACCAACGCTACCTGGAAATCGGCTTCCGCCTGCCGGACGAACTGCGCGCCCTGGAGCCCGCCTTACGCGAACTGATCCAGCGCCGCATCACGCGCGGCAAGGTGGAATGCAGGATGAGTGTTGCGGCGGCTACCCTCACCCGTTCAACTAACGGCCTGAATGCCGATTTACTTGAGACGTTGCGCCACTGGCAAATGCAGGTAAGGCAGGCCGTGCCGGACGCAGCCGCCTTGAGCGTGGGAGAAATCCTGCGCTGGCCCGGCATGCAGGAAGAGGCCAATCTGTCGGCGCCCGAACTGCATGGCCGCATCCTGGCGGAAGCCGCGCTGGCCGTGGACGAACTAGTGGCGAGCCGAGAGCGCGAGGGTGCCAAGCTGGCCGATTTCATCCTCGCCCGGCTGGAAGCCATGGAGGCCTTGCTCGCGGAACTGAGGCCGCGCCTGCCCGCGCTGTTGCGCCAGCATGAGGAAAGACTGGCCGCCAAGCTGAAAGAGGCGCTGGGGGAAAATTACCCCGAGCGCCTGGCGCAGGAGCTGGCGCTGTTCCTGCAAAAAATCGATGTCGAGGAGGAGCTCGCGCGCCTTGCGGCCCATCTTCAGGAAGTGCGCCGCGTGCTGGGCCAGGGCGGGGCGGCCGGCAAGCGCCTGGATTTTCTCATGCAGGAACTGCATCGCGAGGCCAATACGCTCGGCTCCAAATCGGCGGCCCTGGAGACTACCCGCGCGGCGATGGAACTGAAAGTGCTGATCGAACAAATGCGCGAGCAGGTACAGAACATCGAATAACGGACAACGGACATGAGCAGAGGCATCTTATACATCGTCAGCGCGCCGTCGGGGGCGGGCAAGACCAGCCTGGTGAAGGCCTTGCTCAAGGCCGAGCCGGCCTTGCGTCTTTCGGTTTCCTACACGACGCGCGCCCCGCGGGCGGGGGAGCACGAAGGACGTGATTACCACTTCGTCAGCCGTGAGCACTTCCTGGAAATGGCCTCTCAAGGCGAGTTTTTGGAAAGCGCGGAGGTTTATGGCAATTTTTACGGCACGTCGCATAGCTGGATCAAGGGCGAAATCGGCGGCGGGCGCGATCTCCTGCTGGAAATCGACTGGCAGGGGGCGGCCCAGGTCAAGAAGCATTTCCCCGACGCAGTGTCGGTTTTCATTCTGCCGCCTTCCGCCCATGCCTTGCGCACCCGTCTCACGGGACGCGCCCAGGACAGCGCGGAGGTGATCGAGCGCCGCCTGGCGGCGGCAGCCGAGGACATCGGCCATGCCGTGGAGTTCGACTATATAATTGTCAACGATGATTTCGACCTGGCCCTCCAGGAGCTCGTCGCCATCGTGCGCGCTTCCCGTTTGGCTGCGTCCCGCCAGATCCCGCATCTGGCGGCCTTGTTTGCCGAATTTTTGCCGGCAACGCCATAACCCACAGGAGTACCCAAGCATGGCCCGCATCACCGTGGATGACTGCATACGCCACATTCCCAATCGCTTTGAACTGACCCTGGCGGCGACCATCCGCGCGCGCCAGATCGCCCAGGGGTCGCAGCCTCTGGTGGAGGGGCGGGACAAGCCGACGGTTACTGCGCTGAGGGAAATTTCCGCCGGGAAGGTCGGTCTTGAAATCCTCAACCGGGGCCGCGCCTGACGCGCATCATTTGAGAAACATTCCCGCCCCTTCCCCGCAGGAAGAGGCGGGTTACGAGGCCTTACGCCAGAGCACCCAATATCTCTCGCCGGCCGACGGTGAAAGCCTGCGTGCCGCTTTCGATCTGAGCCGCGCCGCCCATGCCGGGCAATTCCGCAAAAGCGGCGAGCCCTACATCCTCCATCCCCTGGCCGTGGCCGGCATCCTGGCCGGGTGGCATCTCGATCCCCAGGCCCTGTGCGCGGCCCTGCTGCACGATGTGGTGGAGGACACGGAAACCAGCAATGCCGATATCCAGGCCCGTTTCGGGCCCTCCGTGGCCATGCTCGTGGAGGGCGTGTCCAAGCTCGACAAGCTGGCCTTCGCCACCGAGCAGCAGGCCCAGGCGGAAAACTTCCGCAAAATGTTGCTCGCCATGGCCCAGGACGTGCGGGTCATCCTCATCAAGCTGGCGGACCGCCTGCACAACATGCGCACCCTGGGGGCGATGGACGCCGAAAGGCGCAAGCGCATCGCCGCCGAAACCCTGGAAATCTATGCACCCATCGCCAACCGTCTCGGCCTGAACGACGTCTATCGCGAACTGGAGGATCTGGGTTTCCAGCACCTGCACCCGCACCGCTACCAAGTGCTCGCCAAGGCCGTGAACGCCGCGCGCGGCAATCGGCGCGCGCTGGTGGAGAAAATCAAGCTCGCCATCGAGGAAAAGCTGCGCCAGGCCGGCATCGACGCCCTGGTGACGGGCCGGGAAAAGCACTTGTACAGCATTTACCGCAAGATGCAGGAGAAGAACCTGGCGTTCTCCCAGGTGTTCGACATCTACGGCTTCCGCCTGATCGTCAAGGATCTGCCCACCTGCTATCTGACCCTGGGCGCCCTGCACGGCCTGTACAAGCCCATCCCGGGAAAGTTCAAGGACTACATCGCCATCCCCAAGGCCAACGGCTACCAAGCACTGCACTCGATCCTGTTCGGCCCCCAGGGCACGCCCATCGAGATACAGATCCGCAGCCAGGAGATGCACCGCGTGGCCGAGGCCGGCGTGGCTTCCCACTGGCTCTACAAAAGCGGCGACGAAAGCCTGGACGACGTGCAGCAGAGTACCTACCGCTGGCTGCAGTCGCTCCTGGAAATCCAGGCCGATTCCAAGGACTCGCCGGAATTCCTCGAACACATCAAGGTCGATCTGTTTCCCGACGAGGTCTATGTCTTCACGCCCAAGGGCAAGATCATGGCCCTGCCGCAGGGGGCGACGGCGGTGGATTTTGCCTATGCCGTGCACACCGACGTGGGCAATCATTGCGTGGCCGTCAAGATCAATCATGAATTCATGCCCCTGCGTACCCAGTTGCGCAACGGCGACCACGTGGAGATCGTCACCAACGTCTACAGCGGCCCGCAGCCTGCCTGGCTCAATTTCGTGGTCACGGGCAAGGCGCGCGCGCACATCCGCCATTACCTGCGCACGGCGCGCGCCAGCGAGTCGGCGCGCATGGGCGCACGCCTGCTGGAAAACGCCCTCAAGGCGTTGAACCCGGAGGGGGTCGAGCCGGACGCCGCCGCCTGGGAGCGTCTGCTGCGCGAAACCGGCACGGAAAGCAAAAACGCCTTGTTCACCGACCTCGGCCTGGGCCGCAAGCTGCCCCTGGTGGTGGCGCATCAGCTATTGCATGCCCAGGGCAATCTCAGCGGCGTGGCTTCCCATCCCCAAGCCATCACCATACGCGGTACCGAAGGGGTGGCGGTGGAGCTGGCCAGCTGCTGCCACCCCATTCCCGGCGACCCCATCCTGGGCTTCATCCACAAGGATCGCGGGCTCATCATCCATACGCACGACTGCCCGGCGATCCGCAACTTTCGCGCCGACCCGGACAAATGGCTGGACGTCGAATGGGAGCCGCAGAAAGACAGGCTGTTCGACGTCGCCATCAAGCTGGTGGTGGCCAACAAGCGGGGCGTGCTGGGGCGCGTGGCCTCCGCCATTTCCGAGCAAGGTTCCAACATCGGCAACGTCAGCATGGAAGAGGAGGACGGCAGCCCCTACACCATTCTTTATTTCACCTTGCAGGTGGAGGATCGCCTGCATCTTGCCCGCATCATGCGCGGCCTGCGCCAGTTGCAGGACGTGGTACGCATCTTCCGCGTCAAGGGCCGCAAGGACGGCCGCGCGCAAGCGCAGTGACAAGTTTCGATTGGCAGCAAAGGAAAAACATGAAACGAGAAACCATTTCCACCCTTGACGCCCCCGCCGCGATCGGCACTTATTCCCAGGCGGTGCGCCTGGGCGAGATCGTTTATCTCTCCGGCCAGATTGGGCTGGACCCAGCCACCATGGCGCTGGTCGACGGTTTCGAGGCGCAGGCCCATCAGGTGTTCCGCAACCTGGGCGCGGTGTGCCGCGCGGCCGGCGGCAGCCTGAACGACGTCGTGAAGCTCAATCTCTATCTCACGGACCTGGCCAATTTTGCCAAGGTCAACGAAATCATGGCGGGCTATTTTTCTCAGCCTTACCCGGCCCGCGCCGCCGTGGGCGTGGCGCAACTGCCCAAAGGGGCCCTGATCGAGGCCGATGCGGTCATGGGGGTCGGCGCCTGAGCTTGCCGGTCGGCTTGAACCCAGATTATCCATTAGACCGGCACTAACCTTTTGGGGCCGACCATGGAGAATCCAAGCATGCCGACCTTTGCTGCGCCTTTAGCCTACGCGGGCCCTGGCGGCACGGGACGGCCCATCTTGCGCTCAACTTCTCGCCCGGATGTTCAATCCGGGCTGCGACCGTCTCGCGCAACCTGGTCTCGTCCCGCGCCGCCAGCATCCCGCGTTCTAATGGACAATCTGGGTTGAACACCGCGGGTTTTTCCTTCCCCGTCTCGCCGGCGCTCAAGGCCAGGCTTGCCAAGCTGGGCATCGCCGGCGACGCCGATCTGCTGCTGCATCTGCCGCTGCGCTACGAGGACGAAACGCGTCTGCATCCCATCGCTACCCTGAGGGTGGGCGAGTACGCGCAAATCCAGGCCACAGTGCGCGAAGTCGAGGTGAGCGCGCGGCCGCGCCGCAGCCTCAAGCTGGCGGTGGAAGATGCCGGCGGGAGCCTGCTCGTGCGCTTTCTGCATTTCTATCCCAGCCAGCTCAAGGAATTCCAGCCGGGACGAATATTCCGCTTCAGCGGCGAGGCGCGCGGAGGGTTCTTCGGGCTGGAGATGGTGCATCCGCGCTACCGGCGCGTGGAAGATCCCACAGCGCCGCTGCCGGAGAGCCTCACCCCTGTCTACCCCACCACGGCAGGTCTGTCCCAGAGCGCCTTGCGCCGGCTCATCGAACAGGCCTTGGCGCAGGCTGACCTGGCGGACACCCTGGCCGCGGATTTGCTGACCGGGCTTGGTCTGCCGGATTTCGCCGCGAGCGTGCATTTCCTCCACCGCCCGCCGGCCGATATCCCGCCTGCCGCTCTGGAAGCGCGCAACCATCCGGCCTTCCGGCGCCTGGCCTTCGATGAGCTTCTGGCCCAGCAGCTTTCCCTGCGCCGGGCCCGCGCACGACACCGCCAAAGCGACGCACCCGTGCTGGATGCGGCCGGTCGGCTTGCCGCCGCCCTGCGCGCGGCTCTGCCGTTTGCGCTCACGGCAGCCCAGGAAAAAGCTTGGCGCGAAATCGCGGCAGACCTCGCGCGCCCCCACCCCATGCGCCGCTTGCTGCAGGGCGATGTCGGCAGCGGCAAGACGGTCGTGGCGGCACTGGCCTGCCTGGCGGCGGTCGAGGCCGGTTATCAGGCCGCGCTCATGGCGCCCACCGAAATTCTCGCCGAGCAGCATTACCGCAAGCTCTGCCTGTGGCTCGCCCCCCTGGGCCTGGAAGTCGGCTGGTTCGCCTCTGCCCTGCCCGCGGCGGAGAAGCGCCGCGTGCGTGAAGCGCTGGCGAGCGGCCGGATAGCCTTGGCGGTGGGTACCCACGCTCTGTTCCAGAATGAGGTGGCCTTCGCCCGGCTCGGGCTGGCGGTGGTGGACGAACAGCATCGCTTCGGCGTGGCGCAGCGCCTCGCCCTGGCGCACAAAGGCGGCGAGCCGCATCTGCTCATGATGTCAGCCACGCCGATTCCGCGCACGCTTGCCATGAGTTATTACGCGGACCTGGACGTTTCGGTCATCGATGCCCTGCCTCCCGGCCGCAGCCTCGTGGCAACCAGGCTCGCTTCCGAGACGCGCCGCGCCGAGGTGTTGGCCCGCGTACGCGAGGTTTGCCTGACCGGCGGCCAGGCCTATTGGGTGTGCCCGTTGGTCGAGGAATCCGAGAAGCTGGAGCTGCAGGCCGCCCTCGACACCTACGACGCCTTGCGCGGCCAATTGCCGGAGTTGTCGGTGGGGTTGGTGCACGGGCGTATGAAAGCGCAGGAAAAAAACGCCGTCATGGCGGCTTTCCAGGCCGGTGCCGTGCAATTGCTGGTGGCCACCACCGTGATCGAAGTGGGCGTGGACGTGCCCAATGCCTCCCTCATGGTCATCGAGCATGCCGAACGCATGGGCCTGGCCCAACTGCACCAGTTGCGCGGCCGGGTGGGGCGCGGCAGCCGAGCCTCGGTGTGCGTGCTGCTCTACCAGACGCCGCTGTCGGAGGCCGCCCGCGCGCGCCTCAAGGTGATTTACGAAAACACGGACGGCTTCGAAATCGCCCGCCAGGACCTGCTGCTGCGCGGGCCGGGGGAATTCCTGGGCGCGCGCCAGTCGGGCGCGCCGCTGTTGCGCTTTGCCGATCCCGAACGGCATATCGATCTACTCGATGCGGCCCGCGCAGCGGCCGCCACCCTGCTGGCGCAGGCGCCGCAGGACGCGGCCGCCCATCTGGCGCGCTGGCTCGGCAGCCGCCAAGCCTGGCTCGGCGGCTGAAATTACCATTAAGAAACCTGCCGCGGCGGCCGTAAGGCGGTGCAGAGCGACTGCGCGGGAGCACGACATGCGTAAATTTTCTTGTGTCCTGGCCGGCTTGTGCCTGGCCTTCCTGGCCTTGCCGGTACCGGCTGCCAATCTTATTTTCGGCGTGCAGGATTTCTCGCGGGATCCCCGCATGCTTGTCCTGCAGTTTCGCGGCATGGCGAAATATCTCGGCCGCGAATTGGGCCAACCCGTGATCGTGGAGGCCGCCAAGAGCTACAGCCTGTACATGCAGGGTGCGAAGAACCACCGCTACGATTTCATGTTCGGCCCGCCCAACATGATTCTGCAGGCGCGCGCGGCGGGATACGAGCCCGTGGCCCGCATTCCCGGCCGGTTGTCCGCGGCCTTCGTGAGCCTGGCGCAAAGCGGCATCGCCTTCCCCGAGGACATGAAAGGCAAGCGCCTGGGCATGCCCGCTCCGGAATCCCTCATGGCGCAACTGGCCGCAAGCAAGATGCGCCAAAGCGGCATGGATCCGCAACGCGGATTCAGCAAGACCCTGATCCTCAAAAGCCCCGACGATGTCTTGTCTGCACTCAAGCTGGGGCTTATCGACGTAGGCGTGGTGAACAGCACGAGTTATGAAACCTGGAGCGCCAGAGGCTACAACCTGAACCTCATCATGCAGTCCGATTCCGCGCCCAATCTGACCTTTGCCGTGCGCGGCGACCTGCCCGTGGCCATACGGGAAAAACTCAAGGCGGCCCTGCTCGCCGCGGCGCGGGACGCGGATGCGGCGAGTTATTTCAAGCTCACCGGTTTCCCGGGGTTCGAGCCGGCGGGGGCCGGCGATTTGAACGGCCTCGCGGCGCTCAAACCCGTCGCCGACTAGAGGACTCTTACAAAAGCAAGCGCCGGCCTGCGCATCAAGAACTGCTGCGGGATGCCGTTAAACCCAGGACATAAACCATATGTTCGGAGGGTGATATGCGTCTGGTGACTTTTTTTGCGGCCTTGTGGGCTCTGCTGCTCGCCGGCCCGGTGACTGCCGCCAGCCTGATTTTCGGGGTGCAGGATTTCACCAAGGATCCGCGCATGGTGGCCTTGGAGATGCGCGGCGTGGCAGCTTATTTGAGCCAGCAGTTGGGTGAGCCGGTGGTGGTCGAGGCGGCCAAGAATCCCAAGCTGTTCATGCAGGGCGTGAAGTCGCATCGTTACGATTTCATCTACGGCCCGCCCAATGTTGCCCTCAAGGCCGAGCAAATCGGCGGCTACCAGCCCGTGGCGCGCATCCACGGCCAGATCAAGGGTGTTTTCATCGCGCTCAACAGCAGCGGCATCAAGACCGTCGCCGACATGAAAGGCAAGCGCCTGGGCATGCCGGCTCCGGCGGCGCTCATCACCGTGCTGGCGGATGCCAAGCTGCGCGCCATGAAAATCGATCCGCAGACGTATTTTTCCAAAATCACCAGTTTTACCGGGCCGGACGACATGATTTACGCGCTTAAGCTCGGTCTGGTGGACGTCGGCGTCACGGCCGCGCGGTTCTACCAGGTATGGACCAAGGAGGGAGCTCCCATCCATGCGGTGCTGGATACGGAAGGCTCGCCTCATCAGACGTTCTCTGCGAGCCCCAGGCTGTCACCCGCGCTGCGCGTCAAGCTGACGGATGCCCTGGTGGCCGGCCCGAAAACCCCCGTCATGGCGGAGTTCCTGAAAAGTCGCGGCTTTCCGCCCGAGATCGACACCGCCACACCGGCCGATTATGTCGCTCTCGCGCACATGATGGCGGCGCATCCCTGAGGCATGGCCAAGCCGGCGCGGAATCGAGCATAATGCCGCTCTTTCTTGAGAAGATGCCGGCTTGCCTTCATCCGCTTCCGCGTGGCTGACCACGCCGCTTGCGCTGCCCCGTTCCTTGCGCGGCTGGCTCACGGACGACGGTTCGCTCACGGCGCGCCTGAAGGCGCGCTGCCCCGATTTCGCAGTGCAGAAACTGGTGTCCCGCGTCCGCCCGGTCAATCCCGACGAGCGCGGCCTGGCCGGCTTGCGCGGCGGGCGGCCGGGCTATGTGCGTGAGGTCTTTCTCATGTGCGACGGCCGGCCGGCGATTTACGCCCACAGCGTCGCCTCTGTGCGCGCAGTGCAAGGTGCCTGGCGCGGGCTCAAGCGCCAAGGCTTGAAGCCCCTGGGCGAAACCCTTTTCGTGCAGCGCGGAATCCGGCGCTTTCCCTTGAGCTATCGCCGCCTCTCGCCCACCCACCCCCTGCATCGCCGGCTGGTCCGCCATTTCGGCCACGTTTCGGCGCCGCTCTGGGCGCGCCGTTCGCTCTTTCTGCGCGCCGGCGCGCCGCTATGGGTGACGGAAGTGTTCCTCCCGGCGGTCTTTGAACTGGCGCCATGAAACTCGCCGAACGCCTGTCCCTCTACGAGCGTTTGATGCGGTTGGACAAGCCCATAGGCATACTCTTGCTGCTGTGGCCCACGCTGTGGGCGCAGTGGCTGGCCACGCGCGGCCAGCCGATCTGGCCGGTGCTGTGGATTTTCATCCTGGGTGTGGTGCTGATGCGTTCGGCCGGCTGCATCGTCAACGATTACGCCGACCGCAATTTCGACCCCCATGTCGCACGCACGCGCAACCGCCCGCTGGCCGCCGGCGAAGTTTCCGCCAAGGAAGCGCTGATGTTGGCGGCCGGGCTGTCCGTGCTGGCCTTTTTGCTCATCCTGCCGCTCAACAAATTGGTATGGGAACTTGCTCTCGTGGCACTGTTCCTGGCGGCCAGCTATCCCTACACCAAGCGCTTTTTCGCGCTGCCGCAGGCTTATCTGGGCATCGCTTTCGGCTTCGGCATCCCCATGAGCTATGCGGCGGTTTGGGAGACGGTGCCCAAGGAGGCCTGGCTGCTGCTGGCGGCCAATATTTTCTGGGCGGTGGCCTACGACACCGAATATGCCATGGTCGACCGCGAGGACGATTTGAAAATCGGCATCAAGACCGCCGCCATCACCTTCGGCCGTTTCGACATCGCCGCCGTGGCTCTGTGCTATGTCGCAACTCTGGGCTTATTGGCCTGGGTAGGCCGCATGCTTACCATGGGCTGGCCTTATTACCTGGGTTTGGGCGCGGCACTGCTCATTGCGCTCTACCACCTTAGGCTCATCCGGGGGCGCGAGCCTGCGGCGTGCTTCAAGGCCTTTTTGCACAACACCTGGTTTGGCGCTGCGGTGTTCGCCGGCGTGGTGGCGAATTTCCTGATCCGCTGAGCAACCCTTCAATTCGCGTCATTGCCGCAGGCCACGCGCGACAGGGTGGTGGTGGGGAAGGCCAGGCGGACGCCGTCCAGTTGCTGCAGTACGTCGCTGTTGGCGCTCTTGATGAGGAAATAATAATCCGTGTCCGCCTTGGCCTGAGTCTGCGTGCTCAGGCCGCTTACGCCTTTTTGCGCCAGCTCGGCCAGGCGGCGCGAGGCGGCGTCTTCGCTGGCGTATAGGCCCAACGAAATGGCGTTCTGCCAGGGCGCGGCAGTCACGAGCGCGGCGTCCGTTATGCCCAGTGCGCGCAACTGGGCGAGCCTGGCGGTTGCCTCGGCGCTGCTGGTCAGGGGCGGGATCATCACCCAGTACATGCGCTGCAGGGGAACCTCCTTCACGCTCAGCACATGCTCGGACGCCAGTGCCTGCATGGCCTTACGGCCCTGATCCATCTGCGCTGCCGAGAGGCCGCGCCATTCCATGCAAATGGCGTTGTCGGCAGCCGGCGCCCCGCCCTGCGGCTTGCGTCCGGCGGCGGGCGGCGGCGTGCCGAAGTCGATGACGTGGATCTTGCCGATATCCCGGGTTTGGACATGCGCCGTCCCGGCTTCCCCGCGCCAGAGCAGGAAATAGCCTGCCACCAGAATGTTGACCAGCACCAGCAGGCCCACCAGCCACCTCATGGATGCATCTCCTCAGCCAGGGTTGCCAACCCGTCGAAAATCAGCTCCGGCGCCTGCCGGGCGGGGATGCGCATATGCGCCATGAGCCAGGGCGCATCCCCTCCGGTGACGAAGCACTGCGCGGGCAGACCCGCGGCGGCCGTGAAGGTTTCCCAGGCCCGCTCGACCGCTCCGGCGAGCGCGAAACTCACCCCGGCGGTCACCGCGGCAGCGGTGCATGCCGGCGGCCAACTGTCGTCTTCCCGTGTTTCGCCTATGCCGGCAAAGCCGGCCAGCGCCTGGCGCATGAGATGGCGTCCCGGCAGAATGAAGCCGCCGCCATGGCGGCCGTCGGCATGGAGCCAGTCCGCGGTCAGCGCGCTGCCGGCGCAGATCACCAGGCAGTGCTCGCGGCTGAGCCGGCGGGCGCCGACCAAGGCGGCGTAGCGGTCGGCACCCAGAAGCTCGGGGTGCTCATAGCCGCTGGTGATGCCGCCGCCGCTCGCCCGGCTGGTGATGCGGCGTATGGGTCTGCCCAAGGCCTGTTCCCAGGCCTGCAAGATGGCTTCGCCTGTGCCGCCCGCGACGTTGAGGGCCACGGCGGGCAGGCTGGAGCCGGCGACGGGCGCCGCCAGGGCTGCGGCTTCGGCGAGCTGGCAAGCACCCGCATCCCGCCAGCGGCCCGCATGTCCCGCCGCCCACTTGACGCGGCTGTTGCCGATGTCGATGGCGAGCCAGTCAGCCATGCAGCGGCCTCATGCGCAATTCCCCGGCGTGAAAACGGCTTTCGCCGCCGCCGGCCAGGCGCAGACGCAACGCGCCTTGGGCATCCACGCCGGCAACGTCGCCTTCGACGCGGCTGCCGTCGGGCAGATGCAGCGCCACGCGCCGGCCATGGTAGGCATGGCGTGCATTCCAGTCCTCGGCCAGGGATGCGAAACC
>JAJZSR010000026.1:20816-23579 GCA_021849595.1 Pseudomonadota bacterium
CGAGCGTGCGGTCGAGTTGCAAAAGTACCCGCGCCAGGATTTCGGTGCGCGTGAGCGCCACCTCGATTTCGGTCAGGCTGGCGACCGCCTGATCGATATGCTCGCGCACCGAGTCCGCCATGCGCTGATTGATGCCGATGCCGATGACCGCCCAGGCCGGCCCCAGGGCATCGCCTTGGATTTCCACCAGTATGCCGGCCAGCTTGCGAAAACCGGCCAGGATGTCATTGGGCCATTTGAGTTGCAGCGGCCGCTCTTGTTCCAGCGCACGCGCGACGGCCAGGCCCACGGCCAGGCTCAGCGCCGACGCCTGGCCGATGCCGCCCTCCAGCCGCCACAGCACGGAAAACGTGATGCCGCCGCCCAGCCCCGACAGCCAGGCGCGTCCGCGCCGCCCGCGTCCGGCGTACTGGTGGCTGCAATAACAGACCGTGCGATGCGGTGCGCCGGCGAGCGCTTGGGCCATGAGATGGCTGTTGGTGGAGGCAAGCTGGTCGTGTACCTCGAGGTGGAAATCCGCTCCCGCCGCGGCCAGCGCGCGCCCCAGCGCCTCGGTGTCTAGCCAGTCGTAGGCTTCGGTCAAACGGTAGCCCTTGCCGGGCAGGGCATGGAATGCCAGCCCGGCGGCCTCGGCGGCCTGCATGAGATTGTGGATGCTGGCACGCGACACGCCCAGCGCACGCGCCAGCGCTTCGCCCGAATGCACGCGGCCGTCGTCCAGCAGGCGCAGGAGAGGAAAGAGCGCGGTGGGCAGAGGTGCGTCGGGGAGGCCGATCGGGGCGGGAACTGACAAGGCTGGGCTGGGCGCAGGAGAGAGCCGCATTATAGGGAAACGAGGCATAAATGGCTGCGCGTGCTTGGCCATCGGGCGTTCTCATGGCGGCGGCGTTCCGCTATCCCCTATACTGGCAGCCTATCCACCCAGAGGGAGGCAGCATGAAAATCAGCGCTCTGCTTGGTCTCGGCCTGTTCGGCTTAAGTGTCGCGGCCCATGCCGCGCTCGTGGCCAAGACGGTCGACTATCAGGCCGACGGCCAGGCCCTCAGAGGCTATCTGGTCTACGACAATGCCTATCGCGGCAAGCGTCCGGGCGTACTGGTGGTGCATGAATGGTGGGGCCTCAACAGCTACGCGCGGGGACGTGCCCGCATGCTGGCGAAGGATGGCTATACGGCACTGGCGCTCGATATGTATGGCGACGGCAAGACTGCCGGGCACCCCAAGACCGCGGAAGCCTTCATGAACGCCGTCAACAGCAACATGCCGGTGGAGAAAGCCCGCTTCATGGCAGCCTATGACTTGCTCAACAGCCAGCCTACGGTGAAGCAGGGCGACATCGCTGCCATCGGCTACTGCTTCGGCGGGGGCGTGGTGCTGAACATGGCGCGCCTGGGCGCGCCGCTCAAGTCCGTGGTCAGTTTTCACGGCATGCTCATGAGCGACATCAAGGCCGAGCCCGGCAGCATCAAGCCCAAGATATTGGTGTTCACAGGCGGCGCGGACAAGTTTGTGCCGGCCAAGGAAGTGGCGGCCTTCGAGCAGGAGATGAAAGCCGACAAGGCCGATTTCCGCGTCGTGGTCTATCCCGGCGCCGAGCACAGCTTCACCAACCCCGGCGCCACCGCCCTGGGCAAGAAGTTCGATCTGCCGCTCAAATACGATCCGGCGGCGGACAAAGATTCCTGGGCGCAGACCCGGGTGTTCCTGAAACAGACGCTGGGCCGGTAAACGTGGCCGATTGCTGCGACCACGATCCCGCCGACCCGCATCCGCCGGACACCCTGGGCATCCCCCAGACCGGCAGATTCGACCCGCAAGCCTTCGAGGCCGCGGTCAAGGCCCTGCTCGCGGCCTGCGGCGTGCCCAGCGAAGGCGTGCACACCGGACGCACCCCCGAACGCGTGCGCGAGCTGTGGCAGAAGCGTTTATTGGGCGGCTATGCCATGGATCCGGGCCAAGCGCTGGGAGAAGGTTTCGCCGACGAGCGCGAGGACATGGTGGTGGTGCGCGGCATCGCCATCCATGGCGTCTGCCCCCACCACCTCGTGCCGTTCCGCGGCGTCGCGCATGTAGCCTACATTCCAGGCGGACGGTTGCACGGCTTCGGCCGCATCGCGCGCATGGTGGATGCCATCGGCCACCGCTTCACCTACCAGGAGTGGATGACGCGCGACATCGCCGAGGCGCTCATCACTCACGGCAAAGCCAAGGGTGCCGCCTGCGTCATCGAGGCGGAACAGTTGTGCTTGCTCCTGGGGGAAGACAGGCGCGGCGACGAGCGCGTGGTGACCCAGGCCTTCGCCGGGGTGTTCCAGGACAGCGAGCAGGCCAGAAACGAGTTCCTGCGCGCCTTGCAGCCGGGGCTGCTTTAGCCATCCAAGCGCGGATACAAAATACAGAAAAATGTTGACACATACCAACCGGTATGTATGATTAAGGCATGAACACGCAAGCTGTCAAACAACCCGACCTCACGCGCGACCGGTTGCTCGCCGCAGCCTTCGCGGAAATTCATCGCAATGGCTACCAGGCCGCCTCGCTTGCCAGCATTCTGGCCGACACCGGATTGACCAAGGGCGCCCTTTATCACCACTTTCCGGACAAGAAGGCGCTGGGCCTGGCAGTGGTCGACGAGATGATCCGGCCGCGCCTCGCGGACATGATGTTTGCGCCGCTGAGTGGCGCCGAGCATCCGCTCGCTGCCATGATTGATTTGTTGCGACGCAAGGCCAAGAACACGAAGGGCGAGGAAATTGCCCTGGG
>JAJZSR010000174.1 GCA_021849595.1 Pseudomonadota bacterium
TCCAGTTGCGCGAAGACCCCTTCATCCCGCGCGGGCTGGGCAGCAGCCCCTTCGACAGCGAGGGCGTGCGCGTGGCGGCACGCGACGTGGTGAAGGACGGCGTGGTGCAGGGCTATTTCCTGTCCACCTATTCTGCACGCAAGCTGGGCATGCAAAGCACCGGCAATGCCGGCGGCAACCACAATCTCCTGCTGCAGCCCGGCGACAAGGATCTCGCGGGCCTGCTCAGGGAAATGGGCAGCGGCCTGCTGGTGACCGAACTGCTGGGCCACGGCGCCAACATGGTAACGGGAGACTATTCGCGCGGCGCGGCCGGCTACTGGGTGGAAGGCGGCGAAATCCAGTATCCGGTGGAGGAAATCACCATCGCCGGCAACCTGAAAGAAATGTTCAAGAACATCGTCGCCATCGGCACCGACGTCGACCGGCGCGGCTCGCGCCAGACCGGCTCCGTGCTCGTCGGCCACATGACCGTGGCAGGCAACTGAGCGCGCGCCGACCAGCCTCAGGCAACGCCCAGCGCGGCATGGAACACTAACCCGGCGTGCTCGCGCAGGGCGTGGAATTCGATGTTTTCCCAGCGTTCCTGCACCACGTTCAATTCCGCCTGGTGGCTCGCCAGGAAGGTGGGCGCGTCCACCACGTCGAAGGCGATGCGATGGGCATTGCCGTCGATGAAGCGCTTCATCTCCGCCGCATCACGGCTGGTGACCCAGCGCGCCACCTGATACTTGGAGCCCGCGAAGCGCGCTTCCACGCCGTACTCGTGCTTGAGGCGGTGGGCGATGACTTCGAATTGCAGCGCCCCCACGGCGCCCAGCAGCAGCATGCTGCCGGCGTGCGGGCGGAAGACCTGGATCGCCCCTTCCTCGCCCAATTGCAGCAGCCCGGCGCGCAATTGCTTGGCGCGCAGGGGGTCGGCGACCTCCACGCTCTGGAAGATCTCGGGCGCGAAGAAAGGCAGGCCGGTGAACTGCAGCGCCTCGCCTTCGGTGAGGGTGTCGCCCAACTGCAGCAGCCCATGGTTGGGAATGCCGATGATGTCGCCGGCATAGGCCTCCTCCAGGAGCTCGCGCCGCTGCGATAGGAAGGACACCACGTTGTTGGTGCGCAATTCCTTGCCGTTGCGGCAGATCTTCAGGCGCATGCCGCGCTCGAAGCGTCCCGAACAGATGCGCACGAAAGCGATGCGGTCGCGGTGGGCGGGATCCATGTTGGCCTGGATTTTGAACACCACGCCGGAGAATTTTTCCTCCGTGGGCGCAACGCCCCGCTGCAGCGCCCGGCGCGCCCCCGGCGGCGGCGCGAATTCCACCAGCGCATCGAGTACTTCGCGCACGCCGAAATTGTTGATGGCCGAGCCGAAGAACACCGGCGTCTGGCGGCCGGCGGCGAATGCCTCCGGGTCGAACGCTGGCGCGGCACCGCTCACCAGTTCGATTTCCCCACGCGCCTGCGCGAAGGCGTCGCCGAAGCGCGCCGCGCATTGCGGGTTGTTTATCCCCTCCAGGGTTTCTTCGGCCCCATCCAGGCGCTCCTGCCCGGCGCGGAACACGCGCATGCGGTCGGCGCGGATGTCGAACACGCCGCCGAAGCGGCTGCCCATGCCCACCGGCCAAGTGAAGGGCACGGCGGGCATGCCCAATACCTGCTCGATCTCGTCGAGCAAGGCGAGCGGCTCCTTCACCTCGCGGTCCAGCTTGTTGACGAAGGTGATGATGGGCGTGTTGCGCGCGCGGCAGACTTCCAGCAGGCGCAGGGTCTGCGATTCCACGCCGTTGGCGGCGTCGATCACCATGAGTGCGGCGTCCACCGCGGTCAGTACGCGGTAGGTGTCCTCGGAAAAATCCTGGTGGCCCGGGGTGTCCAGCAGATTGATGATGCAGTCGCGGTATTCCATCTGCATCACCGAGCTGGCCACCGAAATGCCGCGCTGCTTCTCGATTTCCATCCAGTCCGAGGTGGCGTGGCGGCTGGCCTTGCGTGCCTTGACGCTGCCGGCGATCTGAATGGCTCCGGCGAACAGCAGCAGCTTCTCGGTCAGCGTGGTCTTGCCGGCGTCGGGGTGGGAAATGATGGCAAAGGTGCGGCGGCGCGCGACTTCGCGGGCAACGGACATGGGGGGTTCCTCTACTGCATGTTGGCGGCACAGGGCGCGGCAAGCGCCGGGGAGCTCCGCGCGGCAAGCGCCGGGGGGGCCCGCGACAGCAAACGCGGATGGCCGAAACCCGGATTTTACGCCCTTGCGCCCCCAAGGACGCGCATATAATGCGCCTCTGCGGCCCGCGGGCCCTGCTCAGGCCGCAAACGATATCCAACGAACCCGCCATGCTGTATACCCTGCTGCGCCCCGCGTTGTTCGCCCTCGACGGCGAAGACGCTCACCGCCTGAGTCTTGCGGCGCTGGATCGCGCCCACGCCCTGGGCCTGCTGCGCCTGGCGTGTTCCGCGCCGCCGGACGCGCCGGTGGAAATCATGGGCCTGCGCTTCCCCAATGCCGTGGGCCTGGCGGCGGGCCTGGACAAGAACGGCGAGCACATCGATGCTTTGGGAGCGCTGGGCTTCGGCTTCCTGGAAATCGGCACCGTGACGCCGCGGCCGCAGCCGGGCAATGCGCGCCCGCGCCTGTTCCGCCTACCCGCCGCCCAAGCCCTCATCAACCGCATGGGTTTCAACAATGCGGGCGTGGCCGCCCTGGTGGCCAATATCCGGGCCAGCAGCTATCGCGGCATCCTGGGCATCAACATCGGCAAGAATTTCGACACCCCCCTGGCGCGCGCGGCGGAAGATTATCTGGCCTGCCTGGAGGCCGTGTATCCTTATGCCCATTACGTCACGGTCAACATCTCCTCGCCCAATACTCAGGGTCTGCGTGATCTGCAGCAAGAGGATGCACTGGACCATCTGCTGGCGGCCCTCAAAGCACGCCAGCGGGAACTGACCCAGCGCCATGGCAAGACCGTGCCCTTGGCCGTGAAAATCGCGCCCGATTTGCAGGAGGAAGAAATCACCGCCATCGCCGATCTCTTGCGTCGCCATCGCGTCGAGGCCGTGATCGCCACCAACACGACGCTGGCGCGCCAGGGGGTGGAAGGCTTGCCCCATGCCGAAGAAGCGGGTGGCCTCTCCGGCGCGCCCCTGCGCGAGCGCGCCACGGCCGTAGTGCGGAGCCTTGCGCAAAAACTCCGGGGCGAGATTCCCGTCATCGGGGTGGGCGGCATCTGCTGCGGGCGCGACGCCCAGGAGAAAATCGCCGCCGGCGCCAGCCTGGTGCAGCTTTATACCGGCCTTATCTACCGGGGGCCGGCCCTGGTGCGGGAATGCGTGCGCGCCCTCGCACCATCGGCGGCGTAACGCAGGCGGGCTACAATATGGCTTCCCGATCCGGGCAAGCAGAAGCGATGACAACGAACCAAGCGCCGGCTTTGGATGATCGCGCGCGCAGGGGGAGCCTGGCCGCCCTGGCGGTGGGCGCGCTCGGCGTGGTGTACGGCGATATCGGCACCAGCCCGCTTTACACCGTGCAGGAAATCTTCGCCGGCACCCATCCCCTGCCGGTCACGGCGGACAACATCCTGGGCACGCTGTCGCTCATCTTCTGGGCGCTGACCATCGTCGTCTCGCTCAAATACGTGGTCTTCATCATGCAGGCCGACAACAAGGGCGAAGGCGGTATCATGGCCCTGATGGCCTTGGTGCAGCAGGCGACGCGCACCCGACCGCGTCTCAACTGGCTGCTGCTCACCCTGGGGTTGTTCGGCGCCGGGCTGTTCTACGGCGACGGCATGATCACGCCGGCGATTTCCGTGCTCTCCGCAGTGGAAGGCCTGTCCGCCGCCGATGCCAGCCTGAGCCCGCTGGTGGAACCCTTGTCCATCATCATCCTGTCCCTGCTGTTCTTCATGCAGCGCAAGGGCACACACAGCGTGGGGCGGTTGTTCGGCCCGATCATGGCGTTCTGGTTCGCCGCCATCGCCCTGCTCGGCCTGTGGCACGTACTGCATGCGCCCCAGGTGCTGCTCGCCATCGACCCGCGCTACGGACTGCGCTTCTTCCTTGAGCACGGCGTGCTCGGCTTCATCATCCTGGGCACCGTGGTGCTGGCGGTGACGGGGGCCGAGGCGATCTATTCCGACATGGGACATTTTGGCAAGCAGCCCATCCGCCTGGGCTGGTTCGCCTGGGTCATGCCCGCCCTGGTGCTCAGCTATTTCGGCCAGGGCGCGCTGCTGATGCGCAACCCGCAGGCCATCAGCAATCCCTTCTTTCTGCAGGCGCCCGCCTGGGGCATCCTGCCGTTGACCTTGCTGGCCACCATTGCCACCGTGATCGCCTCCCAGGCGGTCATCACCGGCGCCTATTCGCTCACCCGCGAAGCCATCCAACTGGGTTATCTGCCGCGTCTGCGTATCCTCCACACCTCGGTGCAGCAGATCGGTCAGATTTATATCCCCGCGGTCAATGCCGCCCTTTATGTGGGCGTGATCCTGCTCGTGCTGGGTTTCGGTTCCTCCAGCGGCCTGGCCGCGGCCTACGGCACGGCGGTGACCGGCACCATGCTCATCAGCACCGTCCTCGGCTTCGTCGTGGTGCGCTATCTCTGGCGTTGGAACCCCTATCTCACCTACGGC
>JAJZSR010000175.1 GCA_021849595.1 Pseudomonadota bacterium
TTCCGATCTACACCAGCAACTCGTCGTCGGTTAAATCCAGCTTGATGCGTGGTGCATCCCCACGCCGTTGCATCGGGCCGCGATACCCGACTCTCCCCTCTGCCGAGGCATTGCCGCGCGGATTTTCATAAACTTCGAAACGGATACTGTCTGCTGCAACCCCAATGCCAGCCTGGTCATAAATCCATTCGGCTATCTGATTGAAGGTCGTCAGAAGAAACGGCCCTGCAAGATGTTCCGGATTGGTTAGCGTAAAATCGAGGCCTTCCGAGAAACGATACGTCTCGAAGAAGCATTTCTTCAGGCACGTTCCGCCCTTGAACCCCCAGCTTTGCCAAATCTCGGGATGCGCGGCGATCCCGGCAAGCATCCAACCGAGCACATAGTCCTTTTCAATCACATTCGGCGCGAGGCCAAACTCGCGCGAAAAATCCATGACCTCCTGCCGATTGATCAAACCGCTACATCCTCCAGCCAGCGTTGCGGAACCCAGAGGCGCCACCGCGTCACCAGTTTGTCGGTTTCCAGTGCGGGGTCGAGTTTGGCGTTGCCAGTGGTCAGCCGTTCACGGCACTGCGCGATCGCTTCCTGGTCATCAGGAGAAAACTTCTCCAGCAAGAACCCAAGCCGCTTGAAAACCGCCCCGTTACCCAGCCGGTTTGCGTAATCGAGCAGCAAAGCGAGGTCTTTCTTTTCCGATCTGAGGTAGTTCTTCAACATGTCCACTGTCGAGCGAATCCCTCCGCCCAGTTGAGGATCGCTCAACATATCGAGCATCGTCCGCGTCGGGTCGGAAACATCGACTTTCACCTGTCCCCGCCACACTGACTTCACCCCAAACAGCGCTTTCTCCTGTACCGACCGCAACAGGAAATCGGTTTGTTTAATGGTCGGGTTCCGATCTCTGGGGTGCTGCACAGTCATCACCACTACCGTGCGGAAAATTTGCTCCGTCAGGTCCCAATACTCAGCTGCGCTCCAGCCGCCAATGTAACAAGGCCCATAAAGCTGCCCGGCAATCATCCACGGGTCCTCCAAAGGCACATCCGACGTCCTGGATTCCAGCGGCACTGGCACATAAAGGCCGCGGCGAACACGCGACAGCCAGCCCGCCTTTGCCCACCGCGCCAGCATTTTGGCTGTGGGTGTGGCAGGCAGGCGAAGGACCTCGGCTGCTTGCGCAACCGAAACCGTGCCCTTCGTCGCGCGCAATACCGCCGACAAGCGCATCCGGTCCGCTTTTCCCAGGCCTTTAAGGGGTTCCATGCCCAATACTCACTGTGCCGCAATTCCTCTCATGGGAGAATATGTGCATATACACTATACTTTTTATGCGGCAAAAACTATATTTTTTGAGTAGTTATTCATTAAAACAATGAATTATTGCGTGTTTGATAAATGTATCAATGCACGGCCATCGTCACTTGACGTGGACGTGTCATTTCATGCTCCAAAGCGCCGGCCGAGGCATTGCGGCAAGTCCGGCTGTTCGAAAGTCTTTTCCTTCGGCCAATTGAAAACCCCGGGCCAGGGTGCCCCTCAGCAGCCATGCCGTCCGCCTCGTTGTTGCCCTCACTATTACCTCTACTCAAGCGCAATTGCCCTTGTCTTTGTCCAGCGGGCCGCCGGGCCGCGCCCCTCGCAATCGACCGCGCCCGCTGCCTTCTGCCCGCGCAAGACGCGCCGGATCATGTCCCGGCTGACGCCCGGGCAGGCTTGCTCCAACTGAGCCAGCATGAATGCGTCGTCGAATCGGTCCATGGCAGCCAGAATCAGGTCGGTTTTGGCGCCGCGCGGCGCCTTGATCTCCCCCACGCGCTCGGCGAATTCCCGGTACGCCGTCTTGAGCACGAACAACACGTAGTTGATGTACGGCCAAGGGTCGTGCCTGCCGGCCTTCGTGCCAACCCTGGGAGCTTTGCTCCGGCGTTTCGTAGTAGCGCGCCTTGTTCTGTTCGATCAGGCGTTCCGGGCTGATGTAGCGTACCGCCTCGCAGCCCAGGTGGTAGCACTGCAATAGCAACAGCAGGCGCGACACGCGCCCGTTGCCATCGCGGAACGGATGGATGCACAGAATCGAGATTAAACGCCGCCAATCCGCCGCCAGTTCGGCCATGTGCGCCGGCGTCTCGGTCGCGATTACCGTGCGAAACCGCACCCGCTCGCTCCCGTCCGGATAGGCCATGCTGCCCTCGCTACGATCCCGAAGGTGATTCGGGACACTGATTCGGGACAACAAGCCGGTTTGGAGGGCTAAAAAACAAAACCCACTGAGGAATCAGTGGGCTTAGTGTTGACTGGTGGTGATGGGCAGAATCGAACTGCCGACCTGCGGGTTATGAATCCGCCGCTCTAACCGACTGAGCTACATCACCAGGCATAGGGTCCGGAACCGCTGTCGCTGCGAAAGCGGGGTGGGGTTCGCCATCCGCTTTCGGGTTGTGCGGGCGACGTCGCCATGGCGTACCGCCGGCCGCCGGTTCCCGGCTCGGAACACAGGGAAGCCCGGCATTTTAATGAGTTGCGTTGCGGCCTGTCAAAACCGGCGCCGTCACTGGAGGCGCAGTTTGGCCAGTTCGTCCAGGATGCTCAGCACTAGGTCGCGGCCCAGCGCGCTCATGCCGCGGCTGAGCAGGTCGGCGTCCCGCTCGCCGTCGACCAGCCGGCGCATGACGCCGCCCAGCCGGGCCATGTCGCCGCCTGCCTTCATCATCTGTTCGGCCATGTTCGCCAGGGTAGCGAAGGCGTTCATGTCGCCGCTGCCGGCGGCGTGGATCATGGCCGCCAGGCCGGGCGCCGCCGTGGCCGGATCGGATTGCCGGTTCAGGGGCGGCAGGGTCGCGGGGTTTTCGATGCCGCGCAGGATGGCTTCCAGAAGGATGCGGTCTTCTTCGTCCAGGCCCAGGTACAGGCTTTGGTCGCGGCGCCCGTCGATCACTTGGCGCAGAGCGACGACCAGCCGGCTCCAGCCAGCTTCCTCCGCCGCGCTCAGGTGGTTCTGCAGCTCCGGCAGCAAGGCGCGATCGCGGCAAGCATTCACCACCGCATGGATGAAAGGTGAGTGCAGGCGCAGGACTTGTTCGACGGCGTCGGGCAGTTGGGCCATGGCTAAAAAGACTGACGTTTTGCGCAACCTTAGCCGCAGGGCGGCGCCGCGTCCAGTCCCGCCATCCCGCTTGGGCTATAAAGAAACAGAGACCGCGAGAGGAGGTGCATCATGTCTGCGACGATCACACGATTTCTGGAGCATCGCCATATCCCCTACGAGATGGTTGAACACATGCATACCGCCACCAGCCTGCAAAATGCCAAGGCCGCACACGTGGATCCGCACCGCGTGGCCAAGGCGGTGCTGCTGGAAGGCGACGACTGCATGATGGTCGCGGTCGTGCCGGCCGATCGGCGGGTGCATCTGGGCAAGCTGGCCATGGATTCCGGCAAGTTGCTGCACCTGGCGCAGGAAAGCGATGCCGGGCGGGTTTTTGAAGACTGCGAGCCGGGCGCCATTCCGGCCCTGACCGTTGCCTATGGCGTGGAAATGATTTGGGACGACAGCCTGCTGGAGGGCCCGGATCTGTATTTTGAATCCGGCGACCATAAGCAACTGATTCATGTCAAAACCGAAGACCTGCGCCCCATGCTGGAAAACATGCCTCACGGCATGATCAGCAAGCAGATGATCTGAACGACGGCAGGAAGTCGGCGGCTTGGGCCGCAGGCAACGATTGCTGCCTTCGTCCTGCCGTTGAGCGCGGTCGAAGGGGCACGTTTGAAAATGGGCGCATGCGTTGTGCGGCGCGTACTGGCGGCGCTTCTGGCGCTGTCGCTTGCGGGCTGCGCCCCCGCGCCGCCGCCATCGCAGCACGCGGTGGCTCCCGCCAACTTTCCTGCAAGCATCTACCGGCAGGCCGCGGCTCGCGGCGAGCCCGCCTACCGCATCGACGGGGCCGATTCGCTGCTCCTCATCTATGCATATCGCGGCGGAACATTGGCTGCCTTTGGCCATGATCATGTCATCTCCACTCGCGATGTGCATGGCTACGCGCTGATCCCCAAGGCGCTGGCGGCGGCGCGCGCCGACCTCTATTTCCCGGTGGCCGCGCTGCAGGTGGACGAGCCCCATTGGCTCAAACGGGCCGGCTTTGCGCAATCCGCGGCCGTGGACAGCGCCGGCACCCGGCACCATATGCTTCGCGATGTCCTGCAAGCCAGGCGTTACCCTTATGTTCAGATCCATGCCGTCCCGCTGAGCGGAGCACCGCCCCGCCTGACTCTGCGGGTGGCGCTCACGTTGCACGGCGTGACGCGTACTTTGCAGATTCCGGTTGGGTTCACGCGGAATGGGAGGGGATTCCTCGTGCAGGGCGAGTTCAATGTGCGCCAGACGGATTTTGGCATGACGCCTTACAGCACCCTGGGCGGCGCGCTGGTGGTCAAAGACCGCCTGCACATTACGTTCCGCCTGCGCGGCGAGCGGGTTAGCCCGGCGCCTTTTGGGAGTGACGCGCCGTAATTATTGAGAATTACGTAAATAGATGACATCAAACTGGCAGTTCGGCCTGTTTCCAGAAAGCGGCGATCAGCTTGGGTCGGTGCTGCATGGACTTGAGCC
>JAJZSR010000176.1 GCA_021849595.1 Pseudomonadota bacterium
GTAGATGGCGCCCACGGTCGCCAACTGCAGCGGAGCACGCGTGAAGCCGGCGAAGAAATGGGGCAACTCGATCTCCTCGCCCTGATCCAGGGCGCGGAACGCCGCCATGAAGCCGGCAATGAGGATGGGGGAGATCAGTTCGGTAAGCGCGCCCCCCACCACGGGCACGAAGCCCAGCAGCACCATGAGGGCGAAGAAGACGCCGAATCCGGCGCCTAGCAGCAGCGGATTCTTGCGGTACAGCGCGAAGCCGCTCTTGATCCAGGCAAGGCCGGCCGCGGCAGGCAGTTTGCGGGGTATGTCGGTGTCAGGCATATATCGATGTAACCCGTGGGCGAGAACGGGCGCAAGTATAGGGCAGGGGCAGCGCGGATCAGAAGGTGCCGATCACCCACTGCGGCACCAGCACGCGGGGGATGGGGCCGTCGAAGCGGGTGAACTGGCCCTGGCCGTTGAGGTCGATCAGATAATAAGGCTTGCCGTGCGGCGGGTAGACCTTGACCATGTAAAGCTGGCCGTGATAGCGGAACTCTTCTATCTTGGTCTTGCCTTCGGTACGGATGGTGATTTGCGGGATGTTGCCGCCCTTGAGCGTAGGCGCGCCGTCAGGCACCGGCGTCGAGCCCGGCGGCGGATTGATCCCCTCGGCCAGGGCGGGAGCAGAAAGCATCAGGATAGGCAGCAGAACTGGCCAAGCGCGCATGGCGTATCTCCGGCGGGCGGTTGTCGTTTTGAGCATAGTCTACAGGCTGAGCTGGATTTCCCGCTCGGCCAGGGAAGGAGTGAAGCCGCGCTTCTCGTAATGGCTGAAAATCGACGCGACCACCTCCTGCGGCTCGTCGATGATCTGCACCAGATCTAGATCCCGAGGGTCGATCATGCCTTCGGCGACCAGGCGCGTGCGGAACCAGTCGAGCAGGCCCTGCCAAAAATTCTTGCCCACCAGGATGATGGGTATCTTGCGCGTCTTGCCGGTCTGCACCAAAGTCAGCGCCTCGCTGAGTTCGTCCAGGGTGCCGTAGCCGCCGGGCATGACAACGTAGGCGGAGGCGAATTTCACGAACATCACCTTGCGCGCAAAGAAGTGCTGGAAGCTCTGGCTGATGTCCTGATAGGCATTGGTGTGCTGCTCATGTGGCAACTGGATGTTGAGCCCCACGCTGGAAGACTTGCCGAAATAGGCACCCTTGTTGGCGGCCTCCATGATGCCGGGGCCGCCGCCGGAAATGACCGCGAAGCCGGCATCCGACAGCAGCCTGGCAATGCGCTCGGTGAGCAGGTAATAGGCATGGTCCGCCGGCGTGCGCGCACTGCCGAAAATGGATACCGCCGGATGGACCGAGGCCAAGCGTTCGGTGGCCTCGACGAACTCTGCCATAATGCCGAACAACCGCCACGACTCTTTGGCCGAGTAATTGATCTCCGTGGAACTGCGCGGATCGGCGACTTCCGGTATTTTGTGCTTGTGCATCGAATTTTCCAGTGACCGCTAAGACCCTGCTCCTGGTGGACGGCTCCAGCTATCTGTACCGGGCCTTCCATGCCCTGCCGGATTTGCGCAACCGCGAGGGCTTTCCAACGGGGGCCATGTACGGCGTCCTCAACATGCTGCGGCGCCTGGAGAAGGATTACCCGGCGGATTATATCGCCTGCGTGTTCGATCCCAAGGGCAAGACCTTTCGCGAGGACTGGTATCCGCAATACAAGGCCCACCGCCCGCCCATGCCGGAGGAACTGGCGGCCCAGATCCCGCCCCTGTTCGAAGCCATAGAAGCCCTAGGCTGGCCGCTCGTGGTCGTGGACGGCGTGGAAGCCGATGACGTCATCGGCACGCTGGTGACGGAAGGTGCGCGCCGCGGCTGGAAGAGTCTGGTGTCCACCGGCGACAAGGACATGGCCCAACTGGTCAACACGCAGGTCACGCTGGTCAATACCATGAGCAACGAAACCCTCGACCCAGCCGGCGTGGCAGACAAATTCGGCGTCGAACCCGGGCGCATCGTCGATTACCTGACCCTCATCGGCGACACCGTGGACAATGTTCCCGGCGTGGCCAAGGTCGGCCCCAAGACCGCAGTCAAATGGCTCAGGGAATATGGCAGCCTGGACGACGTCATGGCCCGCGCCGGGGAAATCAAGGGCGCGGTGGGGGACAACCTACGCGGGGCCCTGGACTGGTTGCCCATGGCGCGCAGGCTGCTCACCATCAAGACAGACGTGGCACTGCCCTTTGCCGCGGAAAGCCTGACAAAGAAATCTCCCGATACTGCCAGCCTACACAGTTTGTTCCAGCGTTACGGCTTCCGCACTTGGCTTAGCGAACTGGAGGCCGCCGGCGGGCCCGCCGCAAGCGCCCCTAACCCCGACGCGGGCAAACACCGCGAAGGCTACCAAACGCTGCTCGACGAAAGCGAACTGCTCGCCTGGCTGAAGAAGATCGAGGGAGCCCCGCTCACCGCACTGGACACGGAAACAGACAGCCTAGCGCCCTTACAGGCCCGACTGGCCGGACTGTCGCTGGCGGTCGTGCCCGGCGAAGCCGCCTATTTGCCGCTCGCCCACAGCTATCCGGGCGCCCCGGAGCAGATACCCCTGGCAACAGCGCTGCGTCTGCTGCAACCTTGGCTGGAGAGTGCGGCCAAGCCCAAGCTCTTGCAGAACGCCAAATTCGACCGCCACGTGTTCGCCAACCACGGCATCGAGCTTCGGGGCGTCCTGCACGACACCCTGCTCGAATCCTACGTGCTCGAAGCCCATCAGCCCCACGATCTGGACAGCCTGGCCAAGCGCCATACCGGCTTGGATGTGCTGAGTTACGACCAAGTGACCGGCAAGGGCGCGGGGCGCATCGCCTTTAATCAGGTGGACATCGACACCGCGACCCGCTATGCGGCCGAGGACACCGACGTGACCCTGCGTGTACATCACGTGCTGTGGCCGCAGATCGTGGCCAACGATGGCCTGCGCCGCGTCTATCAGGCCATTGAAATGGCAGTCGCCCCCGTGCTCTTCCGCATGGAACGCACCGGCGTGCTGCTGGACCGCCACGCCCTGGCACGGCAAAGCCAGGAGCTGGGGGGAAAAATGCTGGAACTGGAACAGCGCGCTTTCCAGATCGCCGGACGCCCCTTCAACCTCAATTCGCCCAAGCAGATCCATGAAATCCTGTTCGGCGAGATGCGTCTGCCGGTAATCAAGAAAACACCCGGCGGCGCGCCCTCCACCGACGAGGAAGTGCTGGAAACCCTGGCCGCCGATTATCCCCTGCCGCGCGCCCTGCTGGATTACCGCGGCCTGGCCAAGCTCAAGTCGACCTATACCGACAAGCTGCCGGCCATGATCAATCCCGCGACCGGGCGGGTGCACACGAGTTTTTCCCAGGCCACCGCGGTGACCGGGCGGCTCGCCAGCGCCGATCCGAATCTTCAGAACATCCCCGCGCGCACCGCCGAAGGACGGCGCATCCGCGAAGCCTTCATCGCCCCGCCCGGCCATGTCATCGTTTCCGCCGACTACTCCCAGATCGAGCTGCGCATCATGGCGCATCTGTCGGACGATCCCGGCCTGCTCAACGCCTTCGCCGCCGACGAGGATATCCACGCCGCCACCGCGGCCGAGGTGTTCGGCGTGCCGCTGGCGCAGGTCAGCGCGGAGCAGCGGCGCATGGCCAAGGTCATCAACTTCGGCCTCATTTACGGCATGTCCGCGTTCGGTCTGGCCAGCCAACTGGGGCTGGAACGAGCCGCGGCGCAGGCGTGGATCGACCGCTATTTCTCCCGCTATCCGGGCGTAGCGCGCTACATGGAGAACACGCGGGAGGGAGCACGGCGCCGGGGTTACGTGGAAACCGTGTTCGGGCGCCGTCTTTATCTGCCCGAGATCAACAGCAAAAACCCGCAGCGCCGCCAGGGCGCGGAACGGGCGGCGATCAACGCGCCCATGCAGGGCACGGCGGCGGACCTCATCAAGCTCGCCATGGTGGCTGTACAAGACTGGATCGATCGGGAAGCGCTGCACGCCCGCCTCATCCTGCAGGTGCACGACGAATTGGTGCTCGAAGCCCCCGTGGCCGAGAAGGCGCGGGTCATGGACGCACTGCCTTGCCTCATGGCCGGCGTGGCCAATCTCAAAGTGCCGCTCAAGGCGGGTGTGGGCGCTGGTCCCAACTGGGAAGCGGCGCACTGACTCGGGTGCGCCTCAAAAGAATTCCAGGTGCAGGCGCAGGATACCCGCCAGCACATCAGGGTAGGCACCGCCGGGATTGAGCGCCCACTGCAAGTCCGGCTGCAGATACAGCGATTTGTTGAAGCGCCAGACGTAGGTCGCTTCCAGCACGGTTTCCGCCGCATGGGGAGTGTCGTTCAACCAGGCTCGCGCCACGCCCAGGCTCAAGGCATCGCGCGGGCGCGTAGCCCAGGGCCCATGCAGGCGCACGCCCAGGCCGAGGTAATAGGGTACGCTGTTCTGGCCGCCGGCACCGGCGCCCCACTGCATGAACCAGTCCAGATGGCGTCCGACCCAGCGGCTCTGCCGATCGGCTAGACCGTACCAGCCCCAGGCCTCGCGCTCCCCCGGCGCGGGGCGGT
>JAJZSR010000177.1 GCA_021849595.1 Pseudomonadota bacterium
CCGATCTGGCATCCCTGCGGCCAAGCAGGACAAGGTGTTCGAGGCCTTTTCCCAGGCCGACAGCTCCACGACCCGGCGCTATGGCGGCACGGGCCTGGGGCTGGCCATCTGCCGCCAGCTCGCCGAGTTGATGGGCGGCGCCATAGGGGTGCAAAGCCCGGCGCCGCACGCCGAGGCCTACCCTGCCTCGGGCAGCCTGTTCTGGCTCGAACTGCCGTTCGCCGAGGCCCCGGCGGAAACGCTGTCCCAGGCGGTGGAAAGCTCCCCGCCGCGCCTTGCGGGCCGCATCCTGCTGGCTGAGGACCATCCCGTCAACCAGATGGTGCTGGCGCACCAGTTGGAACGAGTGGGCCTAAGCGTCGCCGTGGCCGGCACCGGCCGCGAAGCACTGGCGCGCGCCGAAGCCGAGGACTACGACCTCATCTTCATGGACTGGCAGATGCCCGAAATGGATGGCCTGGAAGCCACGCGCAGGCTGCGCGAGTCGGATCGGCGTGCGGGACGCGGCCATGTGCCCATCGTCGCCCTGAGCGCCAACGCATCGCCCGAGTTCGCCCAGGAGTGCGGGCGCGCCGGCATGGACGAGCTGCTCACCAAGCCTTATGAAGAAAAAACCCTGTACGCGCTGCTGCAGCGCTGGCTGCCCACATCCCCCGAAATTCTTGCCCCGGCGCTGGACTGGACGGCGCTGCGCCGACGCCAGCCCGATGCCGGCCAACTCAAGACCCTGACCGAGACTTTCCTAAAGCTTTCAGAGGCGCACCTGGAAGAACTCCATGCCGCCTTGGAACGCGGCGACCTGCAGGAGGCGCGCGCCTTGGCGCACAAGCTGCGCGGCGCCTGCGCCATGATGTTGGCCGAACCCATGATGCTGCTGGCCAAGACGCTGGAAAACCGCCTCACCGCCGGAGAAATGTCCGCCGCCCGCCATCTCCTGGAAGACCTGCAGGCCGAATTCATCCGCCTGCGGAGCAGCCTGAGCGAATACCTCGCGGCCATCGCCGACGCCGCCTGACGCGGCGCCGGCTGCGCTGTCGAGTCAATTCCGGCGCGGCGCCCCGCTCAATACGTGATGGATTTCCACTCGTCGTCCACCACACGGCTGATATAGCCGGCCCCGCCGCTCACGCCCGTGCATTCCGGGATCAAATCCTCCTTGCGCAGCTCGTAGGCATCCAAGGCACCGCCGCAGGCGTAGAAGCGCACGCCGAGTTCCGCAGCATCCTGCATGAAGGCGTACACCGACTTGACCTTGTTGTCGGCCGGATAAATGTGCTCCGCCACGCCTTTCTGCAGCAGCCGCGTGGCGCGGCTGGCGAAATAAATTTCCACCTCGATGTCCATGGCCGCCGCTGCGGTAGCCTGGAAAAACGGCGTGCCGCACAGATGGGGGTGGTCCGGGTCTATGGTCAGCAACATCATGACCAGCTTGTTCGCCATGGCTCGCTCCGCAATACCTTTACCCGACGTAACGGCAGGCGGCTGCCAAAGTGTAGGCCGCCCCGGCGATTACCGTGCCGCCTTGCGATAGGGGCGCAGGTACAAGCGCTCGAAGGCGCGCTTGGCCCAGTGCATGACCTTGAGAGGCGGCAGGATGAGGGCGCGCTTTTCGTTGCGGAACACCAGGATGCCGCTGTCCAGGGTATCGACGATGCATACCAGCTCGGTGCGGAAGCGCGCCGCCGGCGGCCGCCCATGCAGGGCCAGGGCCAGGTTTTCCGCGGCCGTGGCCGCCTGCAGGTCGGCCATATGGGCCTGCTTGGGCATCCAGTCGGGGCCCGGGTAGCTGCCGGCGTCTCCCGCCACATATACCCGCTCCGCCCCCGCCACCTGGCAATGAACGTCGGCCTTGAAGAAGCCGCCCTCGGACAGGGTCAGGCCGCTTTGTTCGGCCCAGGCCGGGCCGGTCATGCCCGGCATGAACAGAATCATGTCCGCCGCTACGGCGCCCCCTTCGGTTTCCACGCGATCGGCGTGAAAGGCGGTGGGCTTGTGACCCAGATGGGTATCGATGCCGCGCCGCGCCATTTCCGCGAGCAGCCCAACAACGGCCTTGTCGCCCAGGCGCTTGCCGGGCTCCGTGGCGGCGTTGAAAAACACCAAGCGGAATTTGTCGCGTTGGCCCTGGCGCCTAAGCCAGGTATCCATGCCGAACAGCAGCTCAAACATGGGCCCGCCGCGCATGGCGGACGGCTCCTTGGGGTTGGTGCCGAAACCGAAGGCCAGGGTGCCTCCGGCGAGGCCGTCCATGCGCGCCTTGATCGCCTGCGCGGCCGGCAAGCCCTGGCAGATTGTGAGGGCATGCTCGATGCCCGGCAGGCCCTTGAGAAAACGGCCGCCGCTGGCGATCAGCAGCGCGTCATTGGCCACCTCGCCGGTACCGGTGACCACCACCCGGCCGCCGTCGCGCAAACCCTGCACCGTGCCCGGCCGGAAGCGCACGCCCTGGGCGTTAAGCCAGTCGGTCAAATCCACCCGCAGATCCTCGGCACGGCGCAAGCCGGAAGGCACCCAGATCAGGCTGGGGTAATAGATGAATTCCGCGCTGGGGGCGATGAGGGTGATTTCCGCGTCCGGCATGCGGGAGCGCAGAGACTTCACGGCGGTGAGGGCGGCAAACCCTGCGCCGACGACGGTGACGGCTTTCATGGCGATGCTCCGGTAGACGGGACGTGCCTCGGCCGGCCATGTGCCGGCACTCAGGCCAGGCGCCCAGTATATGAGATTTTTCTAATACTTATTCCGGCGCCGGGTCAGAACCCGAACATGTGATCCAGGGCGAAGGCCGCGCCCTCGTTCGCCAGCGCCTGGTAGCCGAACAGCCGGCAGGTGGTGTCGCGCACCAGCACGTAGCCGTGGTCGCCCGCGCGCGCGCGGTCGGCGCCGAACATCTCGCCCGCTTCCCAGAACAGCGAACCGGACTGGGCGATATTCACGCGCCGGCGCGCGATCTCGTTGCCCTGGGCGTCATGCAGGATCAGGTCGGTGGTGGACATAGGGCGATGCGGCAGCGATGTGGGATAGATCAGATGGCAATAGGCCTTTTGCCCTTCCTCGCCCAGGCGCAGGAACAAGCGGGTGGACAGCCCCGGCGGGCGTCCGGCATAGGACTGCGGTTCGTCCCGGTAGACCATGAGGGTGTTGAACACATGGGCACCGAAGATGGTTTCCGCGACATGGCCGCTGGCCCGGTCGGTATAGCGGAAGAAGGCATGCAGCCAGCCGTTGGCCTCGCTGCCTTCGGCGAAATCGTAGACCAGTTCCATATGACCCCAGCCGCGGCCCAAGTCCGCCGCCGAGACAAGCCGGTCCATGTCCAGGCTGACGGCGTGGTTGCGCGGCAGCCGGCCGAGCTTGTGCTCCAGTACCAGGCGCCCGGCGTCGTCATAGACCAGGAGCTTCACCGGCATGACGGACTCGCTGCGTTCCATGGGCGTGGGCAGCACTTCGGTGTGAAAGCGCGCCAGAGGGAACAGCGCCCCCGGCACGATGAACCCTTTACCATGGTGGCGGGAAAGCGTGGCCAGTTCGGCATTGGGCGGCAGGTTGTCGCGCTCGACGTTGGCATGCGCAATGCGGCGCCGCCCGGCGCCGTCGACGATTTCGTAGCGCGGCCGCACGAAATGCTTGCCGGCCTGGATTTCCAACTGCTGCGGCCAGGCGGCCGCGGGGCACAACTCGCCCACGTCGATGGCACGCGTGGCGAAGGGCGGAATGGCCTCTTCGTAACCCCGGGCACTGTCGTCCTCGCCCATGATGCCGATGCGCACGGCGCCGGCGGGGATGGCCACGGGATGGGAGTTCTGCACCCAGAGGATGACCTTCTCGCCCGGCGCCGGCGCCGGCAGGCCGGCATACCACTCGGCCGGCCAGGCATTGGCATCGTGGGTGGCCGACAGCACAGTGGGCTCGTCGCCATAGGTGTCGAGCACATACTTGACCACGTCGTGCCCGGAAATGTCGATGGCGTGGATGAACAGGCTGCCGACGAAGGGCGGCAGGTCGAAGCGCGCCCGGATAGCCTGGCTGTCCAGCACCAGCACGCCGTTGGCGGGCGGCAGCGGCTCGTCCCACTCCACCAGCATCTCGCCCTCGGCGGAAAACAGACAGCACCAGAAGGTCGGGCTCACCGCGCCGCGCGCCGCCCAGTAGTTGGCCGTGATCAGGCGCGTGTGGGCGTTGGGCTCATCCCGGAAAAAGGCGTAGTTGGTGGCGAAGTTGAGCGGATCGAGATAATTCTCCGGGCGCGACAGCATAGTGCCGGGCAGCTTCAAGGTGTCGAGGGAAAAAACCTCGCAGTCTTCCGGCAGCAGGTGGCGGCACTGGTCCAGTTCCCGCCGCGCGTCAAAGGCGCTCACCAGCAAACGCTTGGGCGCCAGGGTGGCAAGTTCAGTCACGGCCTGGCGGTAGCGCCCCAGCACCTTGGTGCCCAGGCGCTCGATGCGATTGGTGAGCACGGCCTGGATTTCCACCCGGCTCAGGTCATACAGGGCCGCGAAAGTGTCGAGTTGGCCGAGCGGGTCGTAGATCGCCACGGGCGGACCCGCCTCC
>JAJZSR010000027.1 GCA_021849595.1 Pseudomonadota bacterium
TCTCTGCGCTGAGGTGGCCATCAAGGACGTGGGCGTGCTGGGGGTCGATTCCGGCTGGGAGATCTATATCGCGGGCAACGGAGGCATCAAGACCGAAGTGGCCCAATTCCTCGTCAAGGTGAAGAGCGCCGAAGAAGTGCTGGAATACAGCGGCGCCTTCCTGCAGCTCTACCGCGAGGAGGGCATTTATCTGGAACGCACGGTGCACTACGTGGCGCGCGTGGGCATGGACTACGTCAAGGCCCGCGTGCTGAAGGACGCGGAAGGGCGCCGCGCGCTCTATGCCCGTCTGCTCTTCGCTTTACAGCAGGAGAAGGATCCCTGGTTCGAGCGGGCCAGGGAAGGCGTGCAGAAGCACGAATTCGAAACGCTCACGGTTTGAAAGGAGCCGCAGCATGACTCAGTGGACGAAGATTTGCGCGCTGGCCGACATCCCGGTGCTGGGCGCCCGGGTGGTGAGGTTGGGCGCGGACACCATCGCCGTGTTCCGCAACGCGGCCGACGAGGTGTTCGCCCTGCACGACCGCTGTCCGCACAAGGGCGGCCCGCTGTCGCAAGGCATCGTGCATGGCCGCAGCGTCACCTGCCCCATGCACGGCTGGAAGATCGGCCTGGATTCCGGATGCGCGGAAGCCCCGGATGAGGGCCGTACACCCTGCCTCGCCGTCAAGGTGGAGGCGGGCGAGGTTTATCTGCAGGCGGCCGACGTCGCCTGCGCCGCATGATGTTCAACCAGGGAGCTGATGATGATGGACAAACAATCGTTTCTCAAGGCCGGCCATATGCCCACGCTGATTGCCGCGTTTCTGTATTTCGATCTGGCCTTCATGGTGTGGGTGATGTTGGGTCCGCTGGGCGTGCAGATCGCCCAAGAGCTGCACCTTAACGCGGCCCAGAAAGGCCTCATGGTGGCCGTGCCCGTGCTCTCGGGCGCGTTCCTGCGCGTGCTCATGGGCGTGCTGGTGGATCACCTGAAACCCAAGGCCGCCGGCATTCTCGGCCAGCTCGTGGTCATGGCAGGGCTGGCCTGGGCCTGGCTGGCCGGCATCCACAGCTATGGGCAGGTACTGGCGCTGGGCGTGCTGCTGGGTATGGCCGGTGCGTCGTTCGCCGTGGCCCTGCCGCTCGCCTCGCGCTGGTATCCGGCAGAACATCAGGGCAAGGCTTTGGGCATCGCCGGGGCGGGGAATTCCGGCACGGTGCTGGCGGCCTTATTCGCGCCCGCGCTGGGGCAGGCTTATGGTTGGAACGAGGTGTTCGGGCTGGCGCTCATTCCCCTGGCGCTGGTTTTCCTGTTCTATGTCGTGGCAGCGAAAGACGCGCCGGAATGTCCCCCAGCCAAGAGCCTGGCCGAATACTTCAAGGTGCTCAAGGACCGCGACGCCTGGTGGTTCATGTTCTTCTACAGCGTGACCTTCGGCGGCTTCGTCGGCCTGGCCGCCAGTCTCACCATCTATTTCAACACCCAGTACGGCCTGGATGCCAAGACTTCGGGCTATCTCACCGCGGCCTGCGTGTTCGCCGGCTCGCTGGTGCGGCCGGTGGGCGGCGCGGTGGCGGACCGCATCGGCGGCATCAAGAGCCTTTCCGTGCTGTATCTCATCGCGGCGGCGGCGCTGGGTTGCGTGAGCATCGGGCTGCCGGCGGCCTGGATGGCGGTGGGCGTCTTCGTGCTGGCCATGCTGTGCCTGGGCATGGGCAACGGCGCCGTGTTCCAGCTGGTGCCGCAGCGTTTCCATAAGGAAATCGGCGTGATGACCGGCCTGGTGGGCATGGCGGGAGGCATCGGCGGCTTCTACCTTGCCTCCAGCCTGGGTTTTTCCAAGCAGTACACCGGCAGCTACGAAGCGGGCTTTCTCATTTTTGCCGGACTGGCGGTGCTGGCATCCATAGGCTTGACCGCGGTGAAGCAGCGCTGGCGCACCACTTGGGGTGCCGCCCACCTCACGGCGGCGCGCATCTGATCGAACCGTAGTTCGCGTTATCCTGACGCCTTGCGCCCCCTCACCGGGGGCGCTTTTTTTCCGCGGAGCTTCCATGCCACTGGTGGTTACCCTGGGCAGTGCCAGCGAACGCGGCCCGCGCGAACGCAACGAGGATTTTTTCATCGCCGTCACGCCGCAAGGGCCGGAACTGGCGGCCAAGGGCGTTCTGCTGGCCGTGGCCGATGGGGTGTCGGGGAATGCGGGCGGGCGCGAGGCGGCCGAGGCGCTGCTGCGCACCCTGGCGGCGGATTACTACACCACGCCCGACACCTGGAGCACGGCGCACGCTTTGGAAACCGTCATCCAGGCCGCCAACCGCTGGATACTCGCCCAGGCGGCGGCACGCCTCGAACTGGCAGGCATGTCGAGCACGCTTTCGGCGCTGGTGCTGCACGGCACGCGCTACACCCTGGCTCAGGTCGGCGACAGCCGCATTTATTTGCTGCGTGGCGCGCGCTTTGAGCAGCTCACCACGGATCATGTCTGGGAACGCCCCGACATGCGCCATGTGCTCAAGCGTGCCGTGGGGCTGGATCGGTTTCTTGATGTTGACTACGCGGAAGGCGAACTATGCACGGGCGACGTTTTCCTCCTGGTGAGCGACGGCGTGTGGGAGCCCCTACAAACGCTGGGGCTGCACGAGCAACTCCTGCTGCACCGCGAGCCGGAATACGCCGCTCCTGCCCTGGTGCGCGAGGCTCTGGCGCGGCGCGGCACGGACAACGCCACGGCGCTGGTGGTACGGGTGGACGGGCTGCCCGACGAGACGCTTACAGATGCGTTGGAGCTGAATCGGGATCTCGCGGCGCCGCCGCGCCTGAAACCCGGCATGACCTGGGACAGGCTGGAAGTTTTGGAACTGCTGCACGAATCGCACGAGACGTTGCTCTACAAGGTGCGCGAATCTGACAGCGGCCGGCGGTGCGTCATGAAAACGCTCAATCCGCTGGCGGAAGACGACATGGCGCGCGCCGCCTTCGCTCAGGAAGCCTGGCTCGCTCGCCGCGTGCAGTCGCATTATTTTTCCCAGGTGGTAACCCCGGCGCGGGCGCCAACGGGCCTGTACTACCTCATGAGCTGGCACGAGGGCGCAACGCTGCAGCAGCATCTTGATCGCGGCCGGCACTTCGCCCCGGCGGAAGTGGCGCAGTTCGGCATCCGCCTGCTCAAGGGCCTGGGCGCGCTGCATCGCTTGAACATCGTGCACCGCGACATCAAGCCGGCCAATCTGCATTGGGGGCGGGACGAACGCCTGCGCATCTTGGATTTCGGCGTGGCGCTGTGCCCGGGCGTGCTGGAGCGCCCGCCCGGCAAGGCCGGGACGCCCAGCTACCTCGCGCCGGAACTGCATGCCGGCGCTGAGGCTACCGCTGCCAGCGACCTCTATGCGGCGGGGGTCACGCTCTATCATGCGCTGACACGCCGCTACCCTTACGGAGAAATCGAGCCCTTCCAGCATCCGCGTTTCGGCACACCCGTGCCGCCCAGCCGCTCCCGGCCGGACTGCCCGGCCTGGCTGGAGCGTGTGCTGCTCAAGGCCGTGGCCGTGGAGCCGCGCGAGCGCTTCGAAACCGCCGAGGAGTTCCGCCTCGCGCTGGAACAGGGCGGTACCCGACCGCTGGAAGCAGCGCGTCCTCCTCCGCTGCTCAAACGCCATGGCCTGTGGCCCGTGCTAGCCCTGCTCTCTTTGCTGCTCAACCTGCTCCTGGCATGGCTGCTGCTCAGATAAATCACACCGGCGTCGAGAAATCTGGAATGGGCTTAGACAGCCCTTCTGCCGCCGGTCTATAGTCGGATCGGTGCAGCGACTTTGCTGTAGCACCGGGAATTTGATAGGGATGGGAGGCTGTTATGAAGCGCTTGTCCGCAGTTTGTATGGCCATTGCACTTGTGCTACTCACAAGCCCTGCCTTCGCACAGGACTTTCCGACCGTTCCCCCCAACATGAAGGAGGCGGAAGCCAAGGGGTTGCCGCGAGTGGGCGCAGAAGAACTCAAGGCATTCTTCCCAGGGGTTGCGAAATTCAAAGGGACCACGGGGAAACACTTGATGACTTTCAAGCCTGATGGTTCCGTCGATAGAAAGGGCTTTCGGGACACGGCGGGCAAATGGCGAATCGATGAACAGAACAATGCCTACTGCCTCGCTTTCACAGAAGCGCCTCATGGTTTTGGCAAGATGCATGCGTCCAAGGAGAACTGCTTCGCCGTTTTCCGTGCCCCGGATGGGACCCATTTTTTCGACTATGACGTCGCTAATGGCTTCTATGCCCACGTGTGGCGTCGTGCCAAGGGGGAGTGAAGCGGGGAAAAACGGGTCAGACTGCCCCGCTGTCCTGCCTGCACGAGGCAGCCTCATGCTGCTCGTGCCTGCTGTGCCGCCTCCTTCATCACGCTGGCAAGCGCGCCGTAGGCCGTGGCCCAGGCCTCCCGCGCCGCCGGGGTGAAGTGTTCGCCCAGACCCTGGGCAAGCGTCCACAGCAGTGCCTCGCCCACTTGGTCGTAATGCGCTTCCTGCACGCCGTAGCCGGCGTGGCGCCGTCCCATGTCCTGGACCGCCGGGAGGATGTCGCCCAGGCGATCCAGGTTGGAGACGGCCACGTTGATCATGGCCATGAGCTTTCTGCCTTGCTCGGTCATGTCGCCGCGAAACAGGGGCTGGGTTTGCGGCGCCAGTTCGAACAGGCGTCCATAGAACAGACCAGCCGCGGTTTCCTGGATGGGCAGCACCTGTGCCCAGGTGGTTTTGACGAGGGCGATTTGGTCGGGGGTCATGGGGCTCTCCTTGGGTTGGTCAAGCACGGATGGCGAAACCGCCGGCATAAGCTTTGGGATTGCTGCCGTCCCATACCACGCCGTCGATGAGTTTTGAGCTGCGCATGTCCGCCTCGGGCAGAGGCACGCGCACCTGGGCGGCGGCCTCGCGGTAGAGCGTGACCTGATTGACGCCTGCGGCCACAGTCCGGTAGTCCGGATCCTGTTTCAGCAGGCCCCAGCGCCGGTGCTGGGTGAGGAACCACATGCCGTCGCTTAGATAAGGAAAGTTGACCCGGCCGTCGTCGCAGAACTTCATGAAATGGTGGTCGTGCCAAGTTCTGCCCAGGCCGTCGCTGTAGTAGCCCAGCATGCGGTCTTCGATGACGCCGGGCTCGGTGTCGATGTAGGCCTTGCCCGCGATCACCTGGGCCACTTCCGCGCGGTGGCTCATGGTGTCGACGTAGCGGGAGGCTTCCAGCAAGGCCATGATCATGGCGCGCGCGGTATTGGGGTAGTGCTCGACGAATTCGCGCGTGGTGCCCAGCACCTTCTCCGGGTGGTCGGCCCAGATGTCCTGGCTGGTTGCCGCGGTAAAGCCGATGCCGTCCTGGATGGCGCGTGCGTTCCAGGGTTCGCCCACGCAAAAGCCATCCATGTTGCCCGCGCACATGTTCGCCACCATCTGCGGCGGCGGCACGGTGATGAGCCTGGTCTGGGCAAGTGGATCGATGCCATGCGCGGCGAGCCAGTAGTAGAGCCACATGGCGTGGGTGCCGGTGGGGAAGGTCTGGGCGAAGGTGTAGGGGTTTGCGCCGCCATGCCTGGGATGCCCGCGGGGTGCGAGCCCGCTGCCGGCCCTGGCGCTGATGAGCTTGGCGAGGCTGTGGCCGTCGGTGACGCCTTTGCCCTTGAAGTGGTTGGCGAGCGAAATGCCCTGGCCGTTGTTGCTCAGCGTCATGAGCACGGCCATGTTCTTCTGCGGCCCGCCGACGCCCATTTGCACCCCGTAGACGAGGCCGTATAGCACGTGGGATGCGTCTAATTCGCCGCTTACCAGCTTGTCGCGCACCGCGGCCCAGGAGGCCTGTTTGGAGGGTGTAATGGTGACGCCGTACTTGCGGTCGAAGCCTTTTACCGAGGCCATCACCACGGAGGCGCAATCGGTCAGCGGGATGAAGCCGATGTTCACCGTAGATTTTTCCGGCTTATCCGAGCCGCCGGCCCAGGCGGCATTCCTGACACCGGGGGCGACCATGCCCATCAGCGTGGCCGCCGCAGACAAACCCATCGTCTTCTGCATGAATTTCCGCTTGTCCCGATCGAGGATTTCCCCCTTTTCCTCATCGTTCACCGCGTCCTCCTTCAAAAAAGAAGGCGCCTTGAGGGTCTGCCCCAAGACGCCCGCGTCCCTGTCCAGATTAAGGAATAAACCCACAAAGACGGCGCGCCCTTGCTCCGTCGGAGGAGTTAAAGCAGCGATTGTGCCAAGCGGCCTCAATGAACGGTGCCGCGGAAAAGACATGCCTTACGGCAAACGGCTCAGCACGCCTCCCCATGCGTAAACCCGGATTCTTAGCCGTTTTCCGCTTTGCGCGATTGCTTCTCGGTCGTTTTTCGGCGTCCCCTGAAAATCGACCTTGCCCGTCGATGCAGCCCGGCTTTTTGCACCATCACGATGCAGACCGGGTGCCGATAGCACCATGGCTGTTCCCCGGTATGGTTTGAAAAAGCGGGTCGCCTAGTGTCGGGGGAGGGCGCGAACGGGGGTGCCGATACCGGTGTCGGCATACCCTGGCCGAAAATCGAGACACGTATGCTTTTGTGCCGCCGTATATTTTCAAGTCCAATAATGCCGGATCAATAAACGGGTATCGGGAAGCGGTAATTCGCCTCTGTAAAGAGGTCGACACCGCAGTCGAGGTTCTCGACCCAGTCGAGCAGCGCACCCACCGCCTCGCGGCCCTTGAAGTAGCGGCCGTGCTGGGGCACCAGCATGTCCACGTCCATGCCGCGCACCATGTCGGCCCAGAGGCGGCAGGCTTTTCGGGACACCATATAGCGGCGATGGAAGCCCTCCATGCGTCCGACATGCATAGCGAAATCTGCTCGGCTGACGATGGGCTTGAGCACCTCTTCGTGGGGCACCAGGGAGGCGCCCATGTCGCCCGAGAAAAGGATTTTGGCGCGGGGATCGTAGAAATGGAAATTGCCTTCGGCGTGCAGGAAATGGGCCGGCACGGCGTAGAGCATGCCCTTGCCCAGCGGGATGCCCATGCCCGGATCGGGGATGGGCTGGATGCGTCCCTCGGTGCGTCCCGCCGTGCAGAAATGGGGCACGAAGCGGGCCCACAGCGATGAAACGTAGAGCGTCGCGTCCGTGGAAAACAGCCAGCGGTTGAGGGAAGCGACGATGTCCGGGTCCTGATGCGAGGCCAGGATGTAGCGCAGATTCTTGTGCGGAAAATATTTGTGCATGGCCATCGTGAGGGCGTTGTAGGTCATCTGCCCGGCCGGATCGATGACCGCGCCCTCGCCGTCGGCAACGATGAGAAACTGGTTGGCCTGCACCGCCTCGCTTTCCGAGTCGTCCACGAGGTCGTTGAACATGAGGCAGACATGGTTGGCGTGGTTATAAAGCTCGATGGGCATGGCAAACAAATAAACAGAATATTGATATCTTCTTAAACGGCATTTCGTCGCAATTCTTAAGGATCTGTTCATTATTTTGCTGATCCGGCGTGATCGAACCCGAAAATGCCCGCTGTCCCCCTCTGAAATTTCTTTCGATCTCCGGTGTCGGAGCCTTTGTGTCTCCTCGTCCGGACTGAGTCATGGCGGCGGTTGCGCGCGCCCTTTGCCAATCGGCGCTTCGGCGAGGCATCCGTCCCATGAAGGAGATTTCGCATGAGGGCAGGGAACAGGCATTTCGGCGGCACCACGCTGTTGGCCATGGCAGCGCTGACCTCGCTTGGTGGCTGCGCCAATCAGATGGCGGTGCTCAACCCCATGGGCGCCGTCGGGGCACAGGAAAAGACCCTGATCCTGGCTGCTTTCTGGGTGATGCTGATCGTCGTCATACCCGTGTTTTTCATGACCTTTTGGTTCGCATGGAAATACCGGGCGTCCAACAAGGCGGCGACCTATGCGCCCAAATGGGATTACTCGGGGAAGATCGAAGCCGTCGTTTGGTTGGTGCCGGCGGTGATTGTGGCGGCTCTCGGGGTGCTGGCGTGGAAATATTCCCATGAGCTCGACCCCTACAGGCCGATCGAACCCGGCATCAAACCGGTCAACATCGAGGTGGTGGCACTGGACTGGAAATGGCTGTTCATTTATCCGGATCAGGGCATAGCCACCGTCAACCGCCTCGTGATCCCAGCCGGCGTGCCGGTGAGTCTTCGCCTCACCTCGGATTCGGTCATGAATTCGTTCTTCATCCCGCAGTTGGGCAGCCAGATCTATGCCATGGCGGGGATGCAGACGCGCTTGCATCTGCTGGCCGATCGCCCCGGGGTCTATGAAGGCCTGAATACCCAGTTCAGCGGCGCCGGGTTTTCCGGCCAGCATTTCGAAGCGGTCGCCACGTCAAAGCTTGGTTTCGACGAGTGGATCAAACAGATCGAGGCGTCGCCCAACCGCCTTGACGAGGCCGCTTTCCATAAGCTGGAAGCCCCCAGCCGGAACAATCCGGTCACGTATTTTTCGGCCGTGAAACCGCATCTGTTCAGCGAAATCATAGGTAAATACCTGCCCAATGGGGCGCCGCCCGCGGCGGGGCGCGGCGTTGCGGCGCGGATCGAGAGCGGAAATTCTCCGCCGAAGAAAACCGGCACAACATAGGAGGTCTGGGCGATGGAATCGACATTGTTCGGCAAGCTGACCGTTTCGGCAGTCCCTTACGACAATCCCATCATCATGGGCGCGGTGGGCTTTTCGCTGTTGGCTGGGGCGGTGGTGGTCGGCCTGATTACCTACTACGGCAAATGGGGTTACCTATGGAAGGAATGGCTCACCAGCGTCGATCACAAGAAGATCGGGGTGATGTACATCATTCTCGCCCTGATCATGCTGTTGCGCGGCTTTGCCGACGCCATCATGATGCGCGCCCAACAGGCCGTCGCCGAAGGGTCGTCGCAAGGCTATCTGCCGCCTTATCACTACGACCAGATCTTCAGCGCCCACGGCACCATCATGATTTTTTTCATGGCGATGCCTTTTCTTGTCGGCCTGATGAACATCGCGGTGCCGTTGCAGATCGGTGCACGCGACGTAGCCTTCCCTTTTATGAACGCCATCAGCCTGTGGCTCACCGTGATCAGCGCCGCCCTGGTGATGGTGTCCCTGGGCGTGGGCGACTTTTCCCATGCCGGCTGGACGGGCTACCCCCCCTTGTCCGAGACTCAATACAGCCCGGGCCCCGGCGTGGACTACTGGATCTGGAGCCTGCAGCTGAGCGGCATAGGCTCGCTCATGACCGGCATCAATTTCTTCACCACCATCATGAAAATGCGGGCGCCGGGCATGACACTGATGAAAATGCCCATCTTCACCTGGGCCGCACTGGTCACCACCATGCTGATGGCGCTCGCTTTCCCGGTGCTGACCGTGACGCTAGGGTTGCTAACCCTGGATCGTTATCTGGGCACCCACTTTTTTACCAACGGCGTGGGCGGCAATTTGATGATGTTTCCCAACCTGTTCTGGATGTGGGGGCATCCTGAGGTCTATATCCTTATCCTGCCGGCCTTCGGCGTGTTCTCCGAGGTGGTGGCGACTTTCTCCCAAAAGCGCTTGTTCGGCTACCGCTCGATGGTCTATGCCACCATCGCCATCGGCGTGCTGTCCTTTGCGGTGTGGCTGCATCACTTCTTCACCATGGGCGCAGGCGCCGATGTGAACGCCTTCTTCGGCATCGCCACCATGGTCATCGCCGTGCCCACCGGCGTGAAAATCTTCAACTGGTTGTTCACCATGTACCGCGGACGCGTACAGTTTACCGTTCCCATCCGGTGGACCCTGGCCTTCATCGTCACCTTCTGCATCGGCGGTATGTCCGGCGTGCTCATGTCCGTGCCGCCGGCCGACTTCGTGCTGCACAACAGCGAGTTTCTCGTCGCGCATTTCCACAACATGCTGATCCCCGGCGCGCTGTTCGGCTATTTCGCCGGCTATGCCTACTGGTTCCCCAAGGCCTTCGGTTTCCGTTTAGACGAAAAATGGGGCAAGCGCGCATTCTGGGCCTGGGTGATAGGCTTTTATCTGGCTTTCATGCCGCTCTATGTCCTGGGTTTCATGGGCATGCCGCGGCGCCTGGAGCACTACGACAATCCAGCCTGGCAGCCGTATCTCGAGGTGGCGGCCGCGGGTGCGGCCGTTATCCTGGTTGGGATCATTTGCCAGGCCGTGCAACTCATCGTCAGCATCCGGCGGCGCGAGCAGACCCGTGACCTCAGCGGCGACCCTTGGAACGGGCGCACGCTGGAGTGGTCCGTGTCTTCGCCGCCGCCGTTCTACAACTTCGCGCAGATTCCCGTGGTCCATGACCTGGACGCCTTCACCGACATGAAGGAGAAGGGCATCGCCTACCAGCGCCCGGCCGAGTACCACGACATCCACATGCCCAAGAATACTTCGGCGGGTTTCGTCATCGGCATGTTTGCCTTCGCCTTCGGCTTCGCCATGATCTGGCACATCTGGTGGCTGGCCCTGGCGGGGGCATTGGGCGTGCTCATCACCCTGATCGTGCGCTCCGCCAACGACGACACGGATTACCACGTGCCGGCCGCCGAGGTCGAGCGCATCGAGAACGAGCGTCATCGCCTGCTGGCTCAGGCGGGAACCGCTGCCCGGCGCCCCGGTGAAGCTGCTCCGCAGTTTGTGCATCAGGTATAGCCCCGAGCCGACGACCTGGGCCGGCCGCGGCAATCCCGAGTACGCCTTCTCGACCTCAGCCCAGAAAATCCAGGCGCCTGGCCTGGGTGACCCGCTCGGCCACTTGGGCAATTTTTTGCTGATGCCGCATGGCATGGCGCCGCATGCGGTGATAAGCCTCCGGCTCGGACAGCCCGAGTTCGCGCATGAGGCGGCTTTTGGCCTGGTTGATTAGTTTGTTTTCTTCCAGTTCGCGACGTACGTCCGCGAGGTTGTCGTGCAAAGCCCGGTAAGCCTGGAACTGCGCAATGGCAACTTCCAGCACGGCGCGGATGCGGCCGGGGTCGAGTCCGTTCACGACGTAGGAAACGACACCCGCCTGGATGGCGGCGCGGATGGCCTGCGGGTCGCCGTCGTCGCTGAACATGACCACGGGGCGCGGGCAGTCCTGGTTCATCACGCAGAGGCCTTCCAGGGTGTCGCGGTCGGGGGAGTCCACACCGATGATGACCACATCCGGCTCGAACTGCATGACCTGATCGTGCAGCAGGCGCGCGTGTTCCGACGCCTCCACCCGGTAGCCTTGGCCATCGAGCGCGGCCTTGAGCGGGGCGAGGCGTCCGACTTCGTGCTCTACGAGAAGTATCTTCAACGCCTCCATGGAACCTGCGGAAAAAAACGGCCCCCGAAGGGGCCGGAACGTTTCGGAGGAGACTGCCTGAACACACACTTGGCAAGCATGCGTTCACTAAAAATGAAAGCAACGGCTGTGCCAAATAGAATATTTTTTATATGTGTTTGATTTATTGTAATTATTAATACTGGGTGTAGCCTATGTCCGCGGTACGGGGAGGAATCAAAAAAGTGCAGCAAGCCTCACGCCGGTGCATATCGGACGACAAACGAGCGGGTGCTGAGGGAAGCGCGGGTTCCTGGCATAGAATGTCATTCTTCCACCGGATTTCCTGGCGTCTCACCGCACGGACTCGACGTGTCGCGTTTTTTTGTCAATCTGTCCCTGCGGTTCTACCGCTTCCTGCCTTGGCTATTGGGATTGACGACGGCCTTGCTCGCCCTCGGCGGGGCGCTGCTGGCGGCCGTCTATTGGTGGGTCCTGCCGCACATTGCCGAGTACCGGGGCGAGTTGGCGCAAATCCTTTCGCGCGCCACGGGCTACGAGATTTCCATCGGCGGCCTGGCGGGCGAGTGGCAGGGCGCACGCCCGCGCCTGGAAGTCTCGGCGCTGGACATACGCAATGCGCAGGGGCAGGTCCTGCTGCATGTGGGGCGCATGGAAGGGCGCTTCGGATGGCTGAGCTTTCTTTTGCTCAAGCCGCGCTTTTATACGCTGAACGTCTACGACACGCCGCTCGTGCTGCGGCGGGTCAGCCCGGATCTCCTCTATGTAGGCGGGCTGCCGGTGCATCTCAAAGGCAAGGGCAACGGTGCTTTCCGCGACTGGCTCCTGGATCAGGGCCATGTGCGCTGGGTGAACGGAACCGTGACTTGGATCGACCAAATGGATGGGGCACCGCCCTTGGTGTTCACTGACGTCCAGGCCGAACTGCGCAATTTCTTCACCTTCCACCGCTTCACGCTGCACGCCGCGCCACCGCCTGCGCTGGCAGCGCCTGTCGAGGCGCAGGGCCAGCTCACGCACCGGGGGTTTCTGGGCGACAAACACTGGTCGGGCACGCTCACCCTCAACGTCTCCGGCCTCAGCCTGCAAAATTTCCGTCCCTGGCTGCCGCCCGCCTATGCCAGCCTGGCAGGGGGAGGGAGCCTGGGGCTGACCCTCACCCTGCGGCGCGACGAAGTCGCCGCCTGGAGCGCCCAGCCCCGGCTGCGCAAACTGGTCGTGCCTTTGGGAGGGGCCGCTCCGCTGCGCTTGTCGGCCGTGCAGGGGGAGGGGGGCTGGAAGCAGGCGAAAGGCACCGCCACCTGGTATGCACATAACCTGCGCTTTCAGGCCGCTGGTGCACCGCGCGCCGGGCGTTTGAACTTTACATACAGTGCCGGTCCCGCGGGGCGCAGTCTGCAGGCAAGCGAACTGGATCTGGCGGCCCTCCTGCCGCTGTCCGGGGCCTTGCCTCAGGACTGGGCGCTTGCGCCTGCCTGGCAGGCAATGCAGCCCAGCGGGCGCATCGATACCCTGGATGCCGCGTGGAGCGGCCCTGCCGCGCGGCCAGAGCTGGAACATCTGTCGGCGCGCTTTCATCACTTGGCCTGGCTGCCCTGGAAGAACATTCCCGGCGTCACGGGGCTGTCGGGTGACGTGCAAGGCGGCCGACAACAGGGCCGCTTCCGCCTGCAGGGGCCGATCAGTCTTGCCATCCCCCAAGTCATGAGCCAGCCGAATTACGGCTTTGCGCAGTTTCAGGCGCGCGGCGATTGGCGGCGCGCAGGTTCCGATTGGCTAGTGTCGCTGAGCCAACTGGAGGCTGGCAATCCTGACCTGGATGTGAGCGTCACGGGCAGCTACTCCTGGGACGGGAACGGGCCGGGCCGCGCGGATTTGCGCGGCAGGATCGTGCGCGCCGAGGCCGCGGCCGTTTGGCGCTATATTCCATGCGTCGTCAATCCCGACGTGGCCGACTGGCTGCACAAGGCTTTGCTGGCAGGCCGAGGCGCGGGCGGCGATTTTGTGCTGCGCGGCAAGCTCGCCGGTTTCCCTTTTGCGGACGGAAAGTCCGGCGAATTCCGCGTCAGCCTGCCCGTGCAGGGCGTGCGGTTGCGCTTTGCGGATACCTGGCCGGCCCTGGATGGCATAGACGGTGCGCTGGCCTTCCAGGGGAAAGGGCTGGGCATCCGGGTGCAGCAGGGGCGCTTCGGCGGCGCGCGCCTCCACGACGTGAGCGCCGACATCGTCGACCTCGGCAGCCATGACGCGCAACTGGAGTTGACCGGCGAGGCCTCCGGCCCGGCGCAGGATGTGCTGAACTACGTCAATGCCAGTCCGGTGGCGGAGCACCTGCATGGCCTCACCCGAGGATTGCACGGAGAGGGGGCGGTCAAGCTCAAGCTCGCGCTCCACGTGCCCTTGGCGCATGCGCGCGATACCACCGTGCAGGGCAAGGTGCTGTTCGAAGGCAACCGCTTCGCGACGCCGGGAAGCGCACTCGCAGTCGAGCGTTTGCGGGGTACTCTGGATTTCACCGACGCGAGCGTACAGGCCCACCGGCTGGCCATGCAGGTCTTGGGGGGACCGGCCACCGTGAATATCGACACGCGCGCGGGGGCGGTCAGCGCCCAGGGCCAGGGCACGGCGGAAGGGACGCGGCTGGCCGCTTTACTCGGCAAGTCGGCGGCGGGCCGGCTGCAAGGGCAGACCGCCTGGAGCGGCTTGTACCGTGTGGACCGCCGGGAAGCCCGCCTGGTGATCGACTCCAGCCTGCAGGGTCTGGATTCGAGCCTGCCCGCGCCGCTGGCCAAGCCTGCCGGCCAGGCGCTTCCCCTGCGTTACGAGCGCATCTCGCGTAGCGGGGAGGCGACGGACAACTGGCTGACCCTGGGCAAGCTGCTTGCCGCCCGCTGGCAGCAGGCGCCCCCGGCCGAAGGCGGCGGCGTGCTGCGCGGCGCGCTCGCGTTCGACGCGCCTGCGCGTTTGCCGGGGGCGGGCTTATTTCTGGTTTCGGGCCGGCTGCCGGCCTTGGATTTGGAGGCCTGGCAGCCCCTGCTTTTCGGTGGCACCGGCGCGTCGCTTCCGCCCTTGAGCATCGGAGGCCTGCGCATTGGCAGCCTGCGTTTTCTGAATCGGGATTTCCGCGATGTCGCCTTGAACGGAGGCGAACGCGACAGCGTGCTGCGCGTGGAGGTCCGGAGCCCGCAGGCCCAAGGCGTGGTCAGCTACCGGGCGCAGGCCGGCGGCGGCTCACTCGATCTGCATTTCCGCCACCTGGATTTGCCCAAAAGCGCGCCCGGCACGGCTGCCGCGTCCGGCAACGTGAATTTTTCCCGCTGGCCGCGGGTGGCCATGACGGTCGACAATCTGGTCTGGGCCGGGTTGCCGCTCGGTCAAATGCAGGGTGAGGCGCATCCCACCGACGCGGGCGTGAGCATAGACCGGCTGCATATCGCCAACCCGGACGCGCAACTGGATCTTGCGGGGCAGTGGCGTGAGGGCGGTAGCGGGTTGACCGCGGGCCATGTCGATCTCGCCATCCGCAACGCCGGGCGGCTGCTTGCCCGCCTGGGTTATCCGGCCCTGGTGCAGGGGGGCAGCGGCGAGCTCGCCGGCGATTTGTCCTGGACCGGCCAGCCGCAGGATTTTGCTCTCAAGAATCTCGGCGGCACGCTGCATCTGGAAGTCAGGAACGGGCAATTCCTCAAGGTGAACCCAGGCGTGGGCAAACTGCTGGGCATCATCAGCCTGCAATCCCTGGAGCGGCGCCTGAGCCTCAATTTCCGCGACCTCACGGAGCGCGGGTTCGCCTTCGATCGCATTTCGGCTACCATGCGGATAGCGGACGGCGTGGTGTATACGGACGATTTTTCCATGCAGGGGCCGTCGGCGCGGGTGGCGTTGTCCGGCCTGGCGCGGCTCAATGACGAGACGGTGCAATTGCGGCTCAAGATTTATCCCCACCTGTCGGAAAGCCTTGCCGTAGCGGGTGCGGTGGCGGGCGGCCCCCTGGTGGGTCTGGGAACGCTGCTGGCGCAAAAAATCCTCAGCAATCCCCTGGAGGCCATCACGGCCCAGGATTACATCGTTTCCGGCTCGTGGGATCATCCCGACGTGGTACGCCCCGGCGAGTACGCCAGCACCGATAAAGACAGCGCAAAGCCATGACAGCAACAAAAAAACCAGCTTCCGTCAAAGTCACCAAAAGCCGCAGCGGCCAAGTCAAAAAACCGACCCAGCAGTTGCCCGGAGCCGTGCGCGTGGCCGCCCTGCAAATGGCCTCCGGCCCCAACGTGGCCGCCAACCTTGCAGAAGCCGAGCGCCTGATCGCATTGGCCGCGGCCGGGGGTGCCAAGCTCATCGCCCTGCCGGAATATTTCTGCATCATGGGCCTCAAGGACACCGACAAGGTGGCGGTGCGGGAGGAGGAGGGGCGCGGGCCCATCCAGGCCTTCCTCGTGCGCATGGCGAAGAAGCATCGCGTATGGCTGGTGGGCGGCTCGGTGCCGCTGGCCTGCGGCAACCCCGGCAAGGTGCGCAACGCCTGCCTGCTGTACGACGATCGCGGCAAGCTGGTGGCGCGCTACGACAAAATCCACCTCTTCGGGCTCGATCTCGCCAACGAGCATTACAAAGAGGAAAACACCATCGAGCCCGGCAATACCGTGGTGGTGGTAAACAGCCCCTTTGGCCGCATCGGTCTGGCCGTATGCTATGACCTGCGTTTTCCCGAGCTGTTTCGCGCCATGCCCGACGTGGACTTGATCGTGGTGCCCTCGGCCTTCACCGCCACCACCGGCAAGGCCCATTTCGAAACCCTGGTGCGCGCCCGCGCGATCGAAAATCTCGCCTACGTCATCGCCCCGGCCCAGGGAGGCTATCATCTCTCCGGGCGCGAAACCCATGGGGACACCATGATCGTGGATCCCTGGGGCGTCGTGCTCGACCGCCTGCCGCGCGGTTCCGGGGTCGTCATCGCCAACGTCAACCCTGCCTACCAGGCGAGCCTGCGCCAAAGTCTGCCGGCGTTGACGCATCGCACCATCGCCTGTCAGGACGTGGCGGTGAATTTGATCGAGCGGCGCGCGCTCGGACGCGCAGCAAAATAGGAGCATGGAATGGACCTGACCGACAGCCAACCCGCCATCGGCGTGGCGGCAAACCTTTTCGAAACCGCCCAGAACACGCTTCTGGCCCCCAATCAATTGGACGCACAAAGCCTGGCGCCGGTGTTTTCGCGTCTCATGAGCCACAAGCTGGATTATGCCGACCTGTATTTCCAGTACAGCCGTTCGGAAGGCTGGACGCTGGAGGAGGGGCAGGTGAAATCCGGCAGCTTCAACATCGACCAAGGCGTGGGCGTGCGTGCGGTGAGCGGCGACCGCACCGCCTTCGCCTATTCCGACGACATCAGCCTGCATGCGCTCACTGCTGCGGCCGATGCCACGCGTGCCATCGCCGGCGGCGGCGGGGCCGCTCAGGTGGCCGTGGCGCGGCGCGGCGCCGGACGCAGTCTGTACCTGCCGACCGATCCCCTGGCGTCGCTTGAGGATGCGCAAAAAGTCCGGCTGCTGGAAAAGCTGGAAGGCCTGGCGCGCAAGCTCGACCCCCGCGTGGTGCAGGTGATCGCCCACCTCGCCTCGGAATACGAAGTCATCTACGTGGCCCGTGCCGACGGCCATACCGCCGCCGACGTGCGCCCTCTGGTGCGTCTGAGCCTGCAGGTCATTGCCGAGGAGAACGGCCGTCTCGAACAGGGCAGCGGCGGCGGCGGCGGGCGCTACGATTACACTTATTTCACTGATGAGCGCCTGGAAGAATATGCGCGCCAGGCGGTGCACCAAGCGGTCACGAACTTGGCCGCGCGACCGGCGCCGGCGGGCACCATGACCGTGGTGCTCGGTCCCGGCTGGCCCGGCATCCTGCTGCACGAAGCCGTGGGCCACGGCCTGGAAGGCGATTTCAACCGCAAAGCGTCCTCGGCGTTTTCCGGGCGCCTCGGGGAGCGTGTGGCCTCCCCGGGGGTCACGGTGGTGGACGACGGCACGCTGGCTCATCGGCGCGGCTCGCTCAACGTCGACGACGAGGGTAATCCCACCCAGCGCACGGTGCTCATCGAGGACGGCGTGCTGGTGGGCTATATGCAGGACATGATGAACGCCCGCCTGATGGGCATGAAGCCGACCGGCAACGGCCGGCGCGAGTCTTTTGCCCACCTGCCCATGCCGCGCATGACCAACACCTATATGCTGGGCGGCGACAAGGATCCGGCGGAAATCGTCGCCTCGGTGAAAAAGGGCCTGTACGCCGTCAATTTCGGCGGCGGCCAAGTGGACATCACCAGCGGCAAGTTCGTCTTCGCCGCCGCGGAGGCCTACATGATCGAAGATGGCAAGATCACCTATCCCGTGAAAGGGGCGACCCTTATCGGCAACGGCCCCGATGCCTTGACGCGCGTGAGCATGATAGGCAACGACATGAAGCTCGATCCCGGCGTGGGAACCTGCGGCAAGGAGGGCCAGAGCGTGCCGGTCGGGGTGGGCCAGCCCACTTTGCGCATCGACGGGCTGACGGTTGGCGGCACGGCTTGAGGTCGGCCATCGTCATCTGTTAATATCCGACAAAACTACTCGGGTATTCGGAGAAAATCATGTCGGAGCAATTGATCGAAGCGGCCAAGAGCGGTGATGTCGGGGGTGTGGCACAGGCCCTGGCGGGCGGCGCCGACGTGGACAGCCGCGACGCTACGGGTGCCACCGCGCTCATGATCGCCGCGCACGGCGGCCATCTGGGCGCCGTTCGGGCCCTCATCGCTGCCGGGGCGGACGTGAACGCCACGGATTCGCTGGGCTGGAGCGCGCTGGTGAAGGCGCTATATAACGCCGACAAGGACCGCGGCTTCGCCGATGTGGTCGAGGCCCTTATCGAGGCGGGTGCCGACAAAGATATCCGCATCGGCTACGGCATACGTCCCCTCATGCTCGCGGCCGGTTATGGCGAGGCGGCGGTATGCGAAATGCTGCTCAAGCACGGCGCAGATGTCCTGGCGCGCAACGACGGCGGACTCACCGCGCTCATGATGGTGAAGGAGAAGTTCTACGTCGACGTCATCAATCTGCTGGTGGAGGCCGAGCGCGACGCCGGGGTGCAGGAAGGTGCCTGCTCGACCAAGCACGCGCCCGATTCCAAGGTGGTGACCTTCCTCAAGCCCCTGGCGCGCAACCCGGACCATTAGAACCGCACGGCGGGCAGGCGCCGCCGCCCTCAAGCGCCTTGCCCGCAGGGCCGATATTTTGTTAGCATGGCGAGCATGAAGACGTTCGGGTTTTTCCGCTTTACCTATTTCCTGTCCACGGCGGACGGGAGGTGAGCGCGCAGGCCCCAAACGCACATCCCCTGAAAAACCGCCAGCCCCCTGGCGGTTTTTTGTTGCAGGGGGCAGAAAGGGATAACCATGGTGACCTATCGTACCGACGACACCCGCATCGAGCAGTCCGACGAGCTGCTCGCCCCCATGCAGATCATGCGCGAGCTCAGGGCCAGCGAAGCCGCCCTGCGCACGACCTTCCAGGCGCGCAACGGTATCCATGACATCCTGCGCGGCGCCGACGACCGACTGTTCGTGGTGGTGGGGCCCTGTTCCATCCACGATCCGCAACTGGCGCTCGATTACGCACACCGGCTGAAGCCCCTGGCGGACGCCTTGGCCGAGGACCTGCTGCTTGTGATGCGGGTGTATTTCGAGAAACCGCGCACCACCGTGGGTTGGAAAGGCCTCATCAACGATCCCCATCTGGACGAAAGCTTCGACATCAACGAAGGCCTGCGCCTGGCGCGCAAGACGCTGTTGGAGGTCAACGAGATCGGTGTGCCCTGCGCCACCGAGTTTCTCGATCTCATTTCCCCGCAGTACATCGCCGACCTAGTGGCCTGGGGCGCCATCGGTGCGCGCACGACGGAATCCCAATCCCACCGGCAGTTGGCTTCCGGGCTGTCCTGCCCGGTTGGCTTCAAGAACGGCACCGACGGATCCGTCCGCGTCGCGGTGGACGGCATCAAGACGGCGGCCGCGCGCCATCACTTCGTCTCCATCACGAAATCCGGCCATGTCGCGGTGTTCAAGACGCGCGGCAACGAGGATTGCCACGTCATCCTGCGCGGCGGCAAGACGCCCAACTACGATGCCGAGCATGTCAACCAGGCCTGCCAGGAACTGGCGGCGCAGGGCCTGCGCCAGCAAGTGATGATCGACTTCTCGCATGCCAATTCCAGCAAGCAGTATGAGCGCCAGGTGGATGTCGCCCATGACGTGGCGCGCCAGGTGGCAGGTGGAGACACACGCATCATCGGTGCCATGGTAGAAAGCCACCTGAACCCGGGGCGCCAGGATCACACGGCCGGCAAGCCGCTGCAGTATGGGATTTCCATCACCGACGCCTGTCTGGGATGGGAGGACACCGAGCCGTTGCTGCGTGAGCTGGCCGAAGCCGTGCGCGCGCGCCGGCAGATGTCGGCGCTGCGCGAGGCGTGAGCCGGTTTCCGGCAGGGCGGGGCTGTGTCAGAATGGCAAAAGGTAAATTCAGGGATCGGCCGATCCACGGAGGTTGCGAAATGTCACCGCGAACTTGTCTGGGTGTCTGAAGATGACCGACTGCGCTTGATTTTTCGGCTTGGCGAATGCCAGAAAAGCGCGGTTGCCCCGCGCTTTTTCTTTTTCAGGATTTCAGCATGATCGACATCACCCTGCCGGACGGCTCGGTCCGGCATTACGAAACCCCGGTCACGGTGGCACAGATCGCCGCCGGCATCGGTGCCGGGCTGGCGCGTGCCGCCCTGGCCGGCCGCGTGGACGGCAAACTGGTGGATACCAGCTATACCCTGACGGCCGACGCCCGGCTGGCCATTGTCACCGACAAAGACAGCGACGGCCTGGATTTGATTCGCCACTCGACTGCGCACTTGCTGGCCTATGCGGTGAAGGAGCTGTTTCCCGACGCCCAGGTCACCATAGGCCCGGTCATCGAGGATGGTTTCTACTACGACTTTTCCTACAAGCGTCCTTTTACCCTCGAAGACCTCGAAGCCATCGAGAAAAAAATGCACGAGCTGGCCAAGCGCGATCTGCCGGTCGAACGCAGCGTGATGCCGCGTGATGAGGCGGTGAAGTTCTTTGAGGACATGGGCGAGCGCTACAAGGCCGAGATCATCGCCTCGATTCCTTCCAGGGAGGATATTTCCCTCTACCGCGAAGGCGAGTTCATCGATCTGTGCCGCGGCCCCCACGTCCCGTCCACCGGGAAGCTCAAGCACTTCAAGCTGATGAAAGTGGCGGGCGCCTATTGGCGCGGCGATTCGCGCAACGAGATGCTGCAGCGCATCTATGGCACCGCCTGGGCCACCAAGGAGGAGTTGCAGGCCTATCTGACGCGCCTGGAGGAGGCGGAGAAGCGCGACCACCGCAAGCTCGCCAAGCAACTCGATCTTTTCCACATGCAGGACGAGGCGCCCGGCATGGTGTTCTGGCACCCCAAGGGCTGGGTCATCTGGCAGCAGGTGGAGCAATACATGCGGCAGAAGTTCATTGCGCACGGCTATCAGGAAGTGCGCACGCCCACCATCATGGACCGCAGCCTGTGGGAGAAGTCCGGCCACTGGGAGAACTACCGGGAGCACATGTTCACTACGGCGTCGGAAAACCGCGACTACGCGGTGAAGCCGATGAACTGCCCCGGCCATGTGCAGATCTTCAGCAGCGGCCTGCACAGTTACCGCGATTTGCCGCTACGTTTGGCGGAGTTCGGCTCCTGCCACCGCAACGAGCCTTCCGGGGCGCTGCATGGCCTCATGCGGGTGCGCGGTTTCACCCAGGACGATGCCCACATCTTCTGCACCGAGGAGCAGATCGAGGGTGAGGTGGCCGCCTTCATCGTCATGCTGCAGGGCATTTATGCCGACTTCGGCTTCAGCGACGTGCAGGTCAAACTCTCCACCCGGCCGCCCAAGCGCGTCGGGTCGGATGACACCTGGGACAAGGCCGAGGCGGCGCTCGATGCGGCACTGCGCAAAAATGCGCTCGCTTTCGAGCTGCAGCCCGGCGAAGGCGCGTTCTACGGGCCCAAGATCGAGTTCACCCTGAAGGATTCCCTGGGGCGCTTGTGGCAATGCGGCACGATCCAACTGGACTTCAACCTGCCGCTGCGCCTGGGCGCGGAATATGTGGCCGAGGACAACACGCGCAAGCCACCGGTCATGCTGCACCGGGCCATTGTCGGCTCCATGGAGCGCTTCATCGGCATCCTGATCGAGCATTACGCCGGTTCGTTCCCGCTTTGGCTGGCGCCCGTCCAGGTCGTCGTGGTGAACATCACGGATGCCCAGGCCACATATGCCGAAAGCGTGGCGAATGCGCTACGCCAGGCCGGCATACGTGCCCTCACAGACTTGAGCAACAATAAAATAACCTATAAAATTCGAGAACATAGCTTGCAAAAACTTCCCTACCAGGCGGTCGTCGGCGACAAGGAAATGGCTGCCGGATCGGTGGCGGTGCGTGCCCGCGGCAACCAGGACTTGGGTACAATGTCACTCCCGGAATTTTTGCGGCGGCTGCAGGACGAAGTGGCAAGCCGACGTTAGCAAGGAGAACGAGGAGCCCGTGCTCCTCGTTTGTTTTCGCGCCCCCGGGCGCATGTTATGGAGTAAGCCTCATCGCAACGGATAAAGATACGCGAATCAACGGCCAGATCACCGCGCCGGAGATTCGACTGATAGGTACAGATGGAGAACAACTCGGTATCGTGAGCCTGCGCCAGGCCTTGGCGGCTGCCGAAGATGCGGAGCTGGACCTGGTGGAAATCGCTCCAACGGCGCAGCCGCCGGTCTGCCGGATCATGGATTTCGGCAAGTTCAAGTACCAGGAAAGCAAGCGCCAGCACGAGGCCAAGCTCAAGCAGAAACAGGTGCAGGTGAAGGAAGTGAAATTCCGGCCCGGTACCGACGAAGGCGACTATCAGGTCAAGCTCAGGAACCTGCAGAGGTTTCTGGGGGAAGGCGATAAGGCGAAAGTGACTTTGCGTTTCCGCGGGCGCGAGATGACCCACCAGGAGCTGGGCCTGGCCCTGCTCAAAAGGGTGGAAGCGGATCTGGTGGAAGCTGCCCAGGTGGAGCAGTTTCCCAAGCTGGAAGGGCGGCAGATGGTGATGGTGCTGACGCCCAAGAAGAAGAAATAAAGTTATTGCAGACGCCTTTCGGTGTTGCAATAACTGTCCTCGTTCAAGCGGACATTTCATGCCGCTTAACTCGGACGATGCCCGGTTCGCCGGGGAACAAGTGATCGACGGGTTGTTCAAGCGCATCAAGGGTGATGCCGCCTGCGGTCATGACATAAAACGGAGCAAGCAATGCCCAAGATGAAATCCAAGAGCGGGGCCGCCAAACGGTTTCGCGCCCTGGGTGGCGGCAAGTTCAAGCGTACCCACGCTTTCCTGCGCCACATCCTCACCAAGAAGACCACCAAGCGCAAGCGCCAGTTGCGCGGTATGGCCGCGGTGCACGACACCAACGCCAAGTCCGTGCGCCGCATGCTGCCCTACGCCTGAAGGAGGATAGACCATGCCACGCGTGAAACGGGGCGTCACCGCCCGCGCCAGCCACAAGAAGGTACTCGACGCCGCCAAGGGCTACCGGGGCCGCCGCAAGAATGTCTTCCGCATCGCCAACGAGGCGGTGATGAAGGCGGGCCAGTATGCCTATCGCGATCGCCGCCAGCGCAAGCGCCAGTTCCGCGCGCTCTGGATCGCCCGCATCAACGCGGCGGCGCGCGAGCACGGCCTGTCCTACAGCGTATTCATGAACGGCCTGAAAAAAGCCGCCATGGAGCTGGACC
>JAJZSR010000178.1 GCA_021849595.1 Pseudomonadota bacterium
GGAAGATGCGCCCACGCCGGTCGCACCGAACGCGCCGCCGGGAGGGAGCAGTCCCTGGGGCCCGCCCGCCGGGGACATCCCGACCGCCCCGGTGACGCCGGCGCAGCCTTCCCAGGGCACCGTCGCGCCGCTATGAAGCACCGCGACATGCGCCGCCGGATCGCCCACGAGGCGGCGCGCCTGATCGCCTTGGACGGCAGCCTCGATTACGGCGCCGCCAAGCGCAAGGCGGCGCGTTCGCTCGGCGCCCCCGACAGCCGGGCCCTGCCCGACAACCAGGAAATCGAAACGGCCCTGCGCAGTTATCAGGCCCTCTATCAGGCCGAGGAGCAAAGCGGGCACCTCGCGCTGCTGCGCCGTGTGGCCTTGGAATACATGGCCAGGCTGGCCGAGTTCGATCCGCATCTCACCGGCTCGGTATTACAGGGCACGGCCGGGCGACATTCCGACATCAATCTGCAGCTCTTCGCCGACAAACCCAAGGAACTGGAATTTTTCCTGCTGGGCCTGGATCAACCGGTCGCGCGCGGCGAAAGCCGTACCGGCTCGGCAAGCTTCCCGCGTTACCGGGTGAGCGATCCGCGCGCCGTGGTCGACCTCGTGCTCTATCCGTTGTCGGAATTGCGTCAGCTTCGCCGCACCTTGCCCAACGGGCAGCCCAGCCGCATTCGCCACGCGCAGCTGGCACAACTACTGGCGGTCGGGGCGGAAGCGACGCCTGGCGCCATCTCCTGAATTCCGCTCGGCTTGTCAATTTGCCGATAGTGGAATAGGGCGGCGCCGGGCTCTGGCATAAATTCTGCAAGAAACTCCAAGAATGCCCGGTATCCCACCGCCAACGTGATCCGATTCTTCCGCCACTACATTCCCAGCGGCATCGTGCTGCTCTTCCTCGCCGAAGGGCTGCTGATCGTCGCCGCCCTGTATTTCGGCATCGACTTGCGTTTCGGCGGGCTCCATCCTTTGCCGAAATCGCTCGATCCGTTGCTGCCCAGGGCTGTGGTGTTCGCCCTGGTCATGCTGCTCATCATGACCGCTTTCGGCCTGTACGATTGGGAATGGCGCCTGAACGTGAAATCCCTGCTGCTGCGCCTGGGTCTGAGCTTCGGCCTGGGCTTCGTGGTCATGGGCCTGTTGTTCTACATTTTTCCCGATCTCCTGTTCGTCGGCCGCGGCGTCTTCCTCTTGGCCCTAGGCCTGGCTTTGGCCGGCAGCTTCCTCCTGCGCCTGGCCTTCTACCGCTGGACCGACATCGCCGCCCTGAAGACCCGCGTCCTCGTTCTGGGAACGGGCAGCCGCGCGGCAAAGATCGAGGACATGTTGCACAAACGCGGCAGCGCCGCCAACATCCAGGTGCTCGGCTACCATCCCATGGGCGGGGTACACCACTTCGTCCCTGCCGAGCGGGTCTTCGGCAACGACGAGCCGCTCATGAATCTGGTGCAGCGCCTGCAGGTGCAGGAAATCGTGCTGGCCGTGCGTGATCGGCGCGGCGGCGGCATGCCGGTGCCGGAGCTTTTGGAATGCCGCCTGCGCGGCGTTAGGGTGCTGGAGCTTTCCAGCTTCTTCGAACGCGAGAACGGCCATTTGCAGCTCGACTCCCTGAACGCCAGTTGGATGATCCTGGGCGACGGTTTCGATCAGGGCGTGCTGCGCGACACCGTGAAGCGCATGTTCGACCTGGTTTTCAGCGCCTTGCTGCTGACGGCCACCGCTCCCGTGATGCTGGTCGCCGCGTTCGCCATCCGCCTGGAAAGCCCCGGCCCCGTGCTGTATCGGCAAATGCGGGTCGGCCAATACGGCCGGCCTTTCACCATCTTCAAATTCCGCAGCATGCGCCAGGACGCGGAAAAGGACGGCAGGCCCCAATGGGCGCGCCGGAACGACGATCGCACAACGCGCGTCGGGCGCTTCATCCGGCGCACCCGCATCGACGAGCTGCCGCAGATCTTCAACGTCTTCATGGGCGACATGAGTTTCGTCGGCCCGCGCCCGGAACGGCCTTATTTCGTTTCCGAACTGAAGAAGGACGTCCCTTACTACGCCGCCCGCCACAACGTCAAGCCGGGCATCACGGGCTGGGCACAAGTGCGCTACAGTTATGGGGCCAGCAGGGAGGATGCCTTGGAAAAACTCCAGTACGACCTGTATTACGTCAAGAACCACAGCCTGTTCCTGGACCTCATGATCCTGCTGCAGACCGTGCAGGTGGTCCTCTGGGGCAAAGGCGCGCGCTAGCCCTGCCATGCCCGGCAACCCACTGATCGCCTCCCTGGGCTACAGCTTCGCCACCCTGGCGGCCGGCCTGCTCGCCGTGCTCGCTGTCACGCTCTGGCGCGAACGGCCGCATCATCGCTGGCTGGCCGTGGCATCCTTTCTGAGCTTCCTGTGGGCCGGCACGGCGACCCTCCATCCCACTTTCCCGTATCTCCTGGGTGCGCTCGAGGTGGTGCGCGACGGCGGCTGGATCGCCTATCTGGTGCGCCTGCTCGACGCACGCCGGGCCGGCGCCCCGCGTCCCGGTTTCTTCCGCCTGCTCGTGAGCCTGCCCATCGCCCTGGCAGCGCTGCTGCTCGCAGGCCTGCTGTTCTGGGGCTATTCCGCCGCCCCGGCGCCCGGCGGCGGCCTGCCCTTTTTTGCCGGCATGATGGGTCTGACCCTGATCGGTCTGGTTCTGGTGGAGCAGGTTTACCGCAGCACGCGCAAGGAAGAGCGCTGGGCGCTCAAATTCCTCGCCGTCGGCCTGGGCGCGCTGTTCGCTTACGATTTCTACCTGTACACCAACGCCATGCTGTTGGGCGGGCTGGACTGGGGATTGTGGTCGGCGCGCGGCTATGCCAACGCCTTGCTCATGCCGCTGCTGGCCATTTCGCTGGCGCGCCAGAGCGACGCCCAGGTGCGCATCTCGCGCCATCTGGTCTTCCACACCGCCACCCTGCTCGGCGCCGGCGCCTACCTGCTGCTCATGGCGGCAGTCGGCTATTACATCCGCCTGTTCGGCGGCAACTGGGGCGGTGTGCTGCAGACGCTGTTCCTTTTCGCCACCCTTTTGCTGCTCATGGTGGTGGTGTTCTCCGGCACGCTGCGCGCGCGCCTGCGCGTGCTTCTGAGCAAGCATCTGTTCAGCTATCACTACGACTACCGGGAGGAATGGCTCAAGTTCACGCGCGCGCTTTCCCAGGGCGAGCCCGGCGGCGTCCTGTGCGAGCGCGTAGTGGAAGCGCTCGCCGGCCTGGTGGAAAGCCCGGGCGGCGCCCTGTGGCTGCGCGAGGAGGGCGGGCTCGTGCGCGCCGCGCACTGGAACATGTCGGATGCCGCGGAGCAGATCGCTGATGCCGCCCCATTCATGGCCTGGCTGGAGCAGAAGCAATGGGTCGTCGACCTGGACGAATACCGCCGCGAGCCGGCCCATTACGAAAACCTGGCCCTGCCCGCCGGACTGCGCGGCGCCGACGCTTGGCTGATCATCCCGCTGCTGGTGCACGACAAGGCCATCGGCGCCGTACTGCTCAAGCGCTCCCTCGCCCACGTACGCCTGAACTGGGAAGTGGGCGACCTGATCAAAACCGCGGCGCGCCAGGCCGCCACGCATCTGGCACAGATGAAGGCGGCCAACGATCTGATCGTGGCGCGCCAGTTCGAGTCCTACAATCGCGCCACCACCTTCGTCATTCACGACCTCAAGAACCTGGTTGCGCAACTGTCCTTGCTCCTGAGCAACGCCAAGAAGCACCGCGACAATCCGGAATTCCAGGAGGACATGCTGCTCACGGTGGAAAGCTCCATCAGCCGCATGAACAAGATCCTGGCCCAACTGCGGCGCAGCGCAGGCTCGACGGATCGCGCCACGGTCGAGCTTGCCGCGCTGTTGCCGGAAATCGCGGCCGCCAAGGCCGGCTTTCGCCTGAAACCTGAGCTGCGCGTGGCTTGCTCGTCCTGCGCGGTGCTGGCGGACGCCGCCCAGCTCACGCGGGTCATCGGCCATGTGCTGCAAAATGCACTCGAGGCGACGCCGGAGGAAGGGGGGGTCACGATGGAGCTGAACGAGGCCGGAGACATGGCGTGCCTGGAGATCAGCGACACCGGCGCCGGCATGGATGCGGACTTCATTCGCACGCGCCTGTTCCGCCCCTTCGATTCCACCAAGGGTGCCGGCATGGGCATAGGCGCCTATGAATGCCGCGAGTACGTGCGCGAGTTGGGCGGCCGCGTAGAGGTCGAGAGCGCTCCCGGCAGGGGCACCCGTTTCCGCATCCTGCTGCCCTTGGCGCGACGCAACAATGATTTGGGAGTGGCCGCATGAGCGAAAACAAGCCCGCCCTTTTGGTGGTGGAAGACGATCCGGGCCTGCAAAAGCAGATACGCTGGACCCTGGAAAACTATGACGTCGCCCTAGCCGAGGACCGCGACACCGCGCTCGCGCAAATCCGCCGCTTGCAGCCGGCCGTCGTGCTGCTGGACCTGGGTCTGCCGCCGGATGCGGACGGGGCGAGCGAAGGGCTCGCGGTGCTGGAGGGCA